>RFGE01000131.1 GCA_003696105.1 Deltaproteobacteria bacterium
GAGCCGCGCGCTACTGTAGGCCGTGGGAGGAAGCCCTCGGATGCAGGTGCACGTGGCTCAGGCGCAAATCACCAACCTGCCCGTGGACGCGATCGTCAACCCAGCGAACTCCATGGGGATCATGGGCGGCGGGATCTCCGGGATGATCCGGCGGACGGGAGGCGACGAGATCCAACGCGAGGCGATGGCGTGCGCCCCGATCGCGGTGGGAGCCGCGGCGATCACCACGGCCGGATCGCTGCCCGCCGGGTGCGTCATCCACGCGCCGATCGTCGAGGACCCGGCCCACGAGGTCACCGCGGAGAACGTGCGCCGGGCGGCCCGGGCGGCCCTCGTGGCCGCGGCCGCCAACGAACTCGAGGTGATCGCCGTGCCCGCCATGGGCACCGGCTTCCAAGGCCTGGCGCCCGCGGAGGCGGCCCGCGCCATCGTCGAAGAAATTCGCGCCCACCGGCGGCCTTTCCCGACGACCATCTACCTGGTCGACACGGACCCCGAGGTCATCGCAGCGTTCGAAGACGCGCTGCGAAATGCGCAGCAAGGGCTGTAGTTCCACGGCCCGGTGCGTATACTCCCCGGGCCGTGCCGCTCGACCTGTACATGCCCGCCGGGATCGCGATCGTCCTCGCGCTCGGCTTCTGCGGAATGTTCGTGTTGCTCGCGGTCGCCGTCGGCCCCAAGCGGGTCACGCCGGTCAAGCTGAGCCCGTTCGAGTGCGGATCGGAGCCGATCGGATCCCCGAGGGCTCGGTATTCCGTCAAATTCTACCAGGTCGCCATCCTTTTCCTGGTGTTCGACATCGAAACAGCGTTCATGTATCCGTGGGCCGTGCTGTACCGCGACGAGCTGTCGGTGTCCGCGACCGGCGGCGTGAGCCCGTTCGGCTTCGTCGAGATGCTCGCGTTCGTCGCGGTGCTCGTCGTAGCGCTCACGTACGTGTGGAGAAAGAAGGCGATCGGATGGGACTAGAACTGACGACCACACGCCTCGAGGACGCGGCCGGCTGGGCGAAGAAGGCCCGCGACGCCGCCAACTGGGGCCGCAAGTACTCGCTGTTTACGTACCCCTTCGTCACCGCGTGCTGCGGCATGGAGTTCATGTCCGTGGCCGCGTCGAAGTACGACATCGCGCGGTTCGGCGCGGAGTTCCCGCGGTTTTCGCCGCGCCAGTCGGACCTGCTGATGATCGTCGGAACGATCACCGAGCGGCAGGGACCCGTGTTGCGCCGCGTCTACGACCAGATGGCCGAACCCAAATGGGTGATCGCATTCGGCGTGTGCGCATCGACCGGCGGGTTCTACCAGAACTACAGCGCGATGCCGGGAGCTGACCAGGTCGTCCCGGTCGACGTGTACATCCCGGGCTGCCCTCCGCGCCCCGAACAAGTGCTCGACGCGCTCATCCTGCTGCAGCGGCGCATTCAGGAGTCGCGCGGCCACTCGCAGGTGGCCGAGGCGCAGCCGGCACGCCGCTGACCGGAGGTGGACCGATGGCCCAGCGCGTACTCGACGACCTTGCGGCCCGCTTCGGCGACGCGGTGCAGACGCGCTCGGAACACGGCGACGAGATCGTCGTGGTCTCGCGCGACCGCCTGGTCGACGTCGCGACCTACCTTCGCGACGCGCCGGACCTGGCGTTCGACGCGCCGGTGTTCGCCACGGTGATCGACTGGCTCGGCCAGGGCAAGGAGCCGCGCTTCGAAGCGGTGTGGGGGCTGCGATCCTCGCAGCACTACCACCGCATCCAGATCCGGGTTCCGCTCGACGAAGACGACCTGCGCGTTCCGTCGCTGTCGGGCTTGTGGAAGGGGTTCGGCTGGCCGGAGCGCGAGGCGTTCGACATGTACGGGGTGCGGTACGACGGGCATGGCGACCTTCGCCGCATCCTCCTGTACGAGGAGTTCGTCGGGCACCCGCTGCGCAAGGACTACCCAAAGGAGAAGCGCCAGCCGCTCGTACGGCGCGACGGCGCGAACGAGTGATGTCGACCGTCCAGACCTACGTCCTCGGCCAGAAGAACGCGGCCGATCTCGACGCCGAGCAGGAGCTGCCGGCGGAGCTGATGACCATCAACATGGGGCCGTCGCACCCGGCGATGCACGGCACCATCCGAATGGTCCTTCAGATCGACGGCGAGCGCGTCGTCGACGCCGACGTGCAGCCCGGCTACCTTCACCGCTGCTTCGAAAAAGAATCCGAATACGCCACGTACACGCAGATCTTTCCCTACACGGATCGCCTCAACTACGTGTCGCCGATGCTCAACAACGTCGGCTTTGCACTGGCGGTCGAGAAGCTGCTCGGCATCGAAACGCCGGAGCGGTGCCAGTACATCCGCGTCATCATCGGCGAGATGTCGCGCATCACCGATCACCTCACGTGCATCGGCGCATCGGCGATGGAGGTTGGCGCGTTCACCGCGTTCTTGTACCTGCTCAAGGCCCGCGAGTGGTTCTACGAGCTGCTCGAGGAGCTGTCGGGCGCTCGCCTGACCCACTCGTACGTGCGGATCGGCGGCGTTGCCCGCGACCTCACCGCGGACTTCGACCCGAAGTTGCGCGACCTGCTCAACCGCACCGAAGGTGTGCTGGCCGAAGTCGAGACACTACTGACCAACAACCGGATTTTCCGCCAGCGCATGGAGGGGGTGTCGGTGGTGTCGCGCGACGACGCGATCGCGTGGGGGTTCACCGGGCCGCTCGGCCGCGCCAGCGGCCTCGACTACGACGTGCGCAAGGACTACCCGTACCTCGTCTACGACCGCGTCGAATTCGACGTGCCGGTCGGCGAGCACGGCGACTGCTTCGACCGATATCTCGTCCGCATGGAGGAGATGCGCCAGTCGATCCGCATCCTGCGCCAGTGCCTCGACCAGATCCGCCCCGGACCGATCTGCGTCGACGACCTGCGCGTCACGCTGCCGGACAAGTCCGAGGTCTACAACACGATCGAGGCGATGATCGCGCACTTCAAGCTCATCGTCGACGGCATCCGCGTTCCGCCGGGTCAGACCTACAGCTTCACCGAGGGAGGCAACGGCGAGCTTGGCTTCTTCGTCATCGCCGACGGCACCGGCCGCCCCTACAAGGTGCACGTCCGGTCGCCATGCTTCATCGCGTTGCAGGCGCTGCCGTCGATGATCCGCGGCGCGTTGATCTCCGACATCATCCCGACGTTCGGGATGATCAACATGATCGGCGGAGAGTGCGACCGATGACCCACCAGCCGAAGACCCCCGCGTTCGCCAACGACCAGCCCGGCGAGATCGCCCAGCGCAGCGGCGGCGACACGGTGACGCTCACGATCGACGGCCGCGAGGTGACCGTGCCGAAGGGCACCAACGTCCTCGAGGCGGCGCGCAAACTCGGCATCGAGATCAGCGCGTTCTGCTACCACCCGGGACTGCCGATCGCGGCGGTGTGCCGGCAGTGCCTCGTCAAGATCGAAAAGGCGCCCAAGCCGGTGCCGGCGTGCCAGGCGGTGTGCGGCGACGGCATGGTGGTGTCGACGTGCGACCCGGACGTGGTCGATCGGCGGCGGCAGATGCTCGAGTTCACGCTGCTCAACCACCCGATCGACTGCCCGATCTGCGACAAAGCCGGCGAGTGCATCCTGCAGCGCCTGTATTTCGACCACGATGCCCAGCACTCGCGCGTCGACGTGCCGAAGGTCCGCAAGGCCAAGGTGGTCGACGTCGGTCCCCGCATCATGCTCGACCAGGAGCGGTGCATTCTGTGCACGCGGTGCATCCGTGTTTGCGATCAGGTGGCCGGCCAGCATCAGCTCGAGATGGCGTTCCGCGGCGACCGCGAAGTGCTCAACACCGCGCCGGGCGAACGGCTCGACAATCCCTATTCGGTCAACACGGTCGACGTGTGTCCCGTCGGCGCGCTCACGCAAAAGGACTTCCGGTTCACGCTGCGCGCCTGGGAACTGCTGATGACGCCATCGATCTGCAACGGCTGCGCGACCGGCTGCAACATCGAGATCCACCACCGCGAGGGGCACGTCTATCGACTGCGCCCGCGCTACTGCCGCGAGGTCAACAAGCACTGGATGTGCGACGAGGGGCGCGAGACCTACAGGGAACTGCGCGACCGACGCGTCGCGGCTCCCGCGGTCGACGGCTTGCCGGCGTCGTGGACGGCCGCGCTGTCGGCTGCCGGTCAGGTCCTGGGCGCCGCGCTCGACGCAGACCGGGGCGCCGTCGGCGTCGTCCTGTCGGCGCAGCACACCAACGAGGACAACTACGTCCTGGCAAAGCTCGCGCGCGAACACTGGCAGGTCGGCCGCGTCTACGCGGTCGGTCGCAGCCCGGTCCCCGAGCGCGCCGACGACATCTTGCGCGACGCCGACGTCAACCCGAACACCCGCGGCGCCCATGCGTGCGCCGGCGACTCCGCTGCCGGCGTGGACGCCCTCGCCGGCGACCTGCGCGACGGCGCACTGCGTGCCCTCGTCGTCCTCGGCGGCGCCGAGGCGCTCGCGGACGATGTGCTGGACAAGGCCGCCGGCCTCGACGCGCTCATCGTGCTGGCGGCACGCGAGGTCGGACTGGCGCGCGTAGCGAAGGTGCTGCTGCCGGTCGCGGCCTGGGCCGAAGTGGACGGCACGGTGACCAACCGGCAGGGCCTCGTCCAGCGGATGCACGCGGCCTACCCGCCGCCCGGTGCGGCCGTGCCGGCGTGGGAAGCCGCGGTCAAGCTCGGTCGCGCGACCGGGGCGGCCGTCGACTACGCCGACGCCAAGAGCGTCTTTTCCGAGATGATCGAACACGTCCCCGAGCTGTCCGACGCAGCCTGGGGCAAGCCGGCGCCGCTGATTCAACTGCGGTTCGCCCACTCGCGCGGATGATGGCTCGCTTCCTGCTCCGAGTATCGCTCGTCCTCGGCCTGCTGGCCGGGCTCGCCGCCACGCTCGCCGCGGCGGCGCTCGTGACCGCCTGGCTGCCGGCGTGGCTCGCCGCGCCGGTCAAATGGCTCGCGCTCGTCCTCGTGTTCGTCATGCCGGTCGCCTCGTTGCTCACGTGGGCCGAACGGCGCCAGAGCGCGATGATGCAAGACCGTCTCGGTCCCAACCGGGCCAACATCGGCCGCGTGCGCGCGTGGGGCCTGCTTCACTTTGTGGCCGACGCGGTCAAGATGATCGGCAAGGAGGACTTCATCCCCGGCCGCGCACACCGCGGGTTGTTCTCCCTTGCGCCGATGCTCGCGCTCGCACCGGTGCTCATCGCGTTCGCCATCATCCCGTTCGGCCCGGACATCTACCCCGACGAGCTGTTCACCGTATTCGACAAGTGGCGCCCCGATCGCGAAGGTGGCGTCGCGATGCAGATGTTCCAGGTCGACTTCGGCCTGATCTTCTACTTCGCGATCCTGTCGATTTCGAACTTCGGCGCGACGATCGCCGGGTGGGCGAGCTACAACAAGTGGGCGCTGCTCGGCGGGCTGCGGGCCTCGTCGCAGATGATGTCGTACGAGGTGACGATGGGGCTGTCGCTGATGGGCGTGTTCCTCGTCATGGGCACGCTGGAGCCCGGTGCGATGGTCCGCTGGCAAGGCCACAACCCGGTGTACTGGGGAGCGGTCGTCCAGTTGCCCGCGTTGATCCTGTTTTTCACCGCGGCCATCGCGGAGACGAAGCGCGGCCCGTTCGACCTGCCAGAAGGCGAGTCCGAGATCGTCGGTTATTTCATCGAATACTCGGGCATTCGCTGGGGCATGTTCTTTCTCGCCGAATTCATCGAGATCGTGTTCATTTCGATGGTCGTCGCGACCGTGTTCTTCGGCGGCTGGCAGTTCCCCTTCCTCGACGATGACGGTTTCAAGCTGCTCGGGTGGGCGATGTACCTCGACCACTGGGCCGTCGTCGTACTGCGCGTGTTGGCCTTCGTGTTGAAGGTCATCGCG
The DNA here is from genome assembly GCA_003696105.1 of Deltaproteobacteria bacterium. Lineage (NCBI taxonomy): Bacteria > Pseudomonadati > Myxococcota > Myxococcia > Deltaproteobacteria bacterium. The sequence continues at coordinate 5,909 of RFGE01000131.1, forward strand.
CTGTGCTGGCTGCAGCTCACGATCCGATGGACGCTGCCGCGGTTCCGCCCCGACCAACTCATGACCCTCGGCTGGAAGCGACTGCTGCCGCTGTCGCTGCTCAACTTGATGATCACGGCGCTCGTCACGCTGTGGCTGGGGAGGTGATGCCATGCCCCGCGTCGTCGCCGACTCTCACCGCAACCCCAAGGTGCGCACCGTCGCAGTCGACCGTCCCGCGCCGGAGCGGGCCACGTTCTTGCGCGCGAGCCTGCAAGGGTTGGGTGTCACCGTCAAACACTTTTTCCGCAACGTCACCACGCAGCGCGACGTCGAGACCATTCAATACCCGGAGGAAAAGCGGCCCTACCCGCCGCGCCACCGCGGGCTTCATCGGTTGATGAAACGACCGGACGGTCGCGTGCGCTGTGTGGCGTGCATGTGCTGCCCGACGGTGTGCCCAGCGCACTGCATTACGATCGTTCCTGCGGAAACTGACGACCCGACGGTCGAAAAGTACCCCGCCGTGTTCGAGATCGACGAGCTTCGCTGCGTCGTGTGCGGGCTGTGCGAGGAGGCGTGTCCGTGCGACGCGATCCGCATGGACTCGGGCCTGCACGCGCCGCCGGTCGAGTTCCGCGGCGACGCGATCGAAACGAAGGAGTCGATGCTCGCGCGCGGTGATGTGAGCACCGCGACCCAGGGCGGAGTAGGCCCCGACTGGCGCGAGGTCGGCCCGCTCGGGCCGCGCCGCGACTAGGTCCCGCGACCGCGCGCCGCGCGCGCATTGTACACACGTCGCACGAAAGAATCGACGTTGATTCGCACGCGCGCGATGACTACCCTTGTAACCAGGTCATCGACTGTTCAGCGCGAAAGGAGGCAATACTTTTCCCTACAGAGTCTATCCAGGGATCCGCCGCTGATCGGAGCGCGCACGCCCGCACGTCGGGAAGCCCAGACCGATTATTTTCGTGGAGCCCACCTACAGGAATGTAGGGGATAGAAACGCCCACCATCGGCTGAACGGTTGGTTGCCGACAACTGGCGGCCCGGAACGCACCGGGTCGCCCGTTTTTTTTCGGCGCGGCGACCCGTGTCTGCCGGCCGACGGTCACCGCGGTCGACACGACAGGCCGGAGGCCGCCGGCGGGCAGTGGCCGACGGCGAGCAGATCCATGGCGACGGCGACCGCGATGTGCAGCGCGGCGCCGCCCCAGATGGACCGCGTCCGCATCGCGAGGGTCCCCAGCACCACTCCCGCGACGATTGCGCCGAGCGTTTCGGGCATCGGCTTGCCGTAGTGGATCATGCAGTACGGTACGACCATCGCAAAGATGGCGGCCGACCCCATACTGCGTTCGAGCCCTCGCAACATGAAGCCGCGAAAGAAGAACTCCAGGGAGATGAACTGAGCCGCGTACAGAGCTTCCCAGGCCCAGAAATCCAGCGCGCTGCGGTTGGCCCACTTGTAGAACGGATACGTGTGCTGAAACGACGCGCGCGTCGACGCCCACGCCACGAGCGGCGCTACCGCCGCGAGCAGTGCCACGTACGCCCACGCGTGCCGGCGCAGGTGGCCCACCCCCAGGTAGTAGTCGCGCACGCGCTGTCCCGGGATCGCGGCGATCACGACAGCCGGCAAGATCAGGTAACCGAACACGCGCCACCCGGCCCACCACGCAAACTGGGCCAGGTCGTAGTACCGCCCGGCCCAATCGGCGTCCTGGCGCGGAAAGAGCCGCGAAAACACGGAGCGCTCGCCCCAATAGGCCTGCAGCGTCAACGACACCGCGACCGTGACGAACACGATTGGCGGCATCCAATCCACGCGCGTACCCCGCCCGGGCAGGTGCTCCGCATCGATCGCGCGCCACTGGTCCGGCAGCGCACGCCGCAACAGATCCCCGATCGTCGCTACGATCCGCACGGCATTGCTAACGGCGGCGCGCTTCACGATGCGCGCGCCGGCACGTCCGGTAGCTCGTGTTCCCCGTCGGCGGCGTCATCCGTGCACCTGCCCGAGGCCGCTAGCGGCCGGCAATCCACGCGGCCGCCGTGCGAAGCCGCGCGCGCGTGATCTCCTTGCCGAGCGCTTCCATCGTGTCGAACAACGGCGGCGATGCCGTGCGCCCGGTCACGACGAGGCGCAGCAGCATGAACAGATGTTTCGTCTTGATCTGCTTGTCGTCCGCAAACGCGCGCGTCGCGACCTCCAGCTCGGCCGCGCGAAATGCTTCCAGCGCGTCGTACCGGTCGACCAGCTCGAGCAGCAGCTTCCGCAGCTGCGCCGGCTTGATTCCCGGAATCGTCAGCTTCTCGGCCACCGGCGCGTAGTCGATCTCGCCGGCGAAGAAGTACCAGGCGGCGGGAATGAACTCGTCGAACCGCTTGATGCGCTCGCGAAACAGCGGCATCAGCCGGAGCAGGTAGTCGCGCCCGAGCCGCCAGTCGATGAGGGCGTCGGCGAGCTGCTCGTGGCTCAACTGATGGATGTACTGCTCGTTCATCCAACGCAGCTTGTCGAGATCGAACACCGGGCCGCCCACCGACACCTTGTCCCACGAGAACACGTCGATCATCTCGTCCAACGAAAACACCTCGCGATCGCCGCCGAACGAAAACCCCATGATGCCGAGGAAGTTGCGTAGAGCGTCCGGCAGGATGCCCACGTCGCGGTAGTAGTCGATCGACACGGGGTTCTTGCGCTTGCTGATCTTCGACTTGTCCGGGTTGCGCAACAGCGACATGTGGACCCACACCGGCTGCGGCCAGCCGAACGCGTCGTACAACAGCACGTGTTTCGGCGTCGACGAGATCCACTCCTCGGCCCGGATCACGTGCGTGATGCCCATGGCGTGGTCGTCCACGACGTTCGCCAGGTGGTAGGTCGGCATCCCGTCGGACTTCAGCAGGATTTGATCGTCGACCTGCGCGTTGTCGAACGACAGCGGTCCGCGCAGGCGGTCGTGCCACGTCGTCGTCCCGTCGCGCGGCACGGCCAATCGCACCGTGTACGGCTCGCCGGCTTCGGCGCGCCGCCGCGACTCGCCCGTGTCGATCCCGCGACAGCGTCGGTCGTAGCCGAACGCCGCTTTTGCGGCCCGCTGTTCGGCGCGCAACTGTTCCAGCCGCTCCGGCGTGCAGAAACAGCGATACGCCTTGCCGGCCGCGATGAGCTGCTCGGCGTGGTCGCGGTAGATCGGGCCGCGCTCGGATTGGCGATACGGCCCGTGCGGGCCGCCGACATCCGGCCCTTCGTCCCACGTCAAGCCGAGCCAGCGCAGCGCAGACAGGATCTTGCGCTCGCTGTCCGCCCGGCTGCGCGCGCGGTCGGTATCCTCGATGCGAAGCACGAACTGGCCGCCCGTCTTGCGGGCGAACACGTAGTTGAACAGGGCGATGTAGGCCGTGCCGACGTGCGGATCGCCCGTCGGCGACGGGGCGATGCGCACCCGGGCGGGCCCGGCGTCTCGTCGTTCGCTTGCCATCGGCACGCCGCTTGTATCACGGCGTGTTAGGCTGATCGAGGTGCGCGTGTTCTGGATTGCCGTCGGCGTCGCCCTCGCTTGCGCCCTCGCGCGGCCCGCTGCGGCCGGCACGGTGCGCGGTCGCGTGGTGGACGTCCATTCGCGGTGGACCGCCACTGGCGACCGCATCGTGTCGGACGTCACGGTCGCGACCGACGACGGCCGCCGGGTGACGTGGACGCAGGCCGGCGGCCGCGCCGGCGGTATCGGCATGTGGCAATCCCATGTGCCGCCGCTGCCCGCCGTCGGCGACCGCGTCACCGCGGAAGTGGTCGCCGCGCGCACGGGCGGCGGCGAGGCGACTCGAGTCGCGCGCGCGGTCACGATCGACGCGCCGGCGCTGCCGGCCGGCGCGATCGGGTTCGTCAACACGCGAACCCATAACAGCGGTGCGCCGTTGCACTGGGCGTCCGGCTGCGTGTTTCTCGCGATGGACGAGCGCGGCACGAGCCAGATCGATGACGAGATCGATGTGATCGAATCCGTGCTGTCGACCTGGCGGCAGGCGACGAGCGGTTGCAGCTACCTGGACCTGCGCTTTGATGGAACCACCGATGGGGCGGTCCGATTTGACGGCGACAACGTCATCGTGTTCCGCGAAGACCGCTGGTGCCGGCCGGCCAGCGACGACGCCCCGGAGGAGTGCTACAACCCCTCGGCTGCCGCGATCACGACCCTGTTTTTCGTCGACGACCCGGACAACCCGCGCGACGCGGAGATCGTCGACGCGGACATCGAGCTAAACGGCGTCCAGTTCGCCATCTCGTCCGGCGGCCAGTCTCGCGGGTCGGCGACGTGCCTGGCCGACCTCGCCAATACGCTCACACACGAAGTGGGCCATCTGATGGGACTGGATCACACCTGCTGGGACGGCACGGGCGAGCGGCCCGTGGACGGCGACGGCGCCCCGGTGCCGAGCTGCACGCCAACGTCGGCGCTGCCGCCGGAAGTCACCGAAGCGACGATGTTCAACTTCCAGAGCTGCGGCGAAACGAAAAAGGCATCCCCCGAGGCCGACGACATCGCCGGCGTGTGTTCGCTCTACCCGCTCGCCGACGATCCTGGCGAGTGCAAGCGCGCGGACGTCGGCGAGTCGGGCGGCTGCTGCGCGGTCGCGCCGGGCCGCGCGCTCGGCCCGCGCGGCGGTGCCGGCGGCGGGCTCGAAACGCTGATCGCCGGCATCGCGCTGCTCGCACTGCGGCGCCGCGGCGGAAACGGGCGCGCGCGCCCGCGGTGAGCCTGGGCCGGCGGCCGGCCATTTCGCGTCCGGCGGCGCCGCCGCGGCCGGGCGCGCACGGCGGCGTCGAACACCGGTGGCCGGCTATCGCAGCGCCTCGGAGAAGATCTCGACGCCGTGCTGTGACACGCACGTCACGAGTGCGAACCCGGCCGCGCGCAGGTCGGCGGCGCGAGCGGCAATGGCGGCGCGCAGCGCCGGCTCGTCGCAATGGGCGGACTCGATGCGCACGGTGTGCGAGTCCTCGCCGGCCGAGTCGACCTCGGACCACACCCGCGCGGCGGCAAGCTCGGCCGACAGCGCGTCGAGCGCCGCGCGGTCGTCGACGCCGGCCGCGGCGTCCGCGAATGCCGGCTCGTCCGGTACGGCGGCCAGGTCCTCGGGACGCGGCGCGGCCGCCGCCGGCACGGGGGCGGGCTCGGCCGCCGGCGCGGTGTCCGGAGCGTCGCCGCCGCCGCCGCTTGCGACCACATAGACCGCGACGGCCGCGGCGATCGCGACCGCCGCGACACCGATCCACAGCGCGGGGCCGGGGCCGGTCGCCGCCGCGGTGCCGCCCGCGACGCTCGCCCGCCGCGCCAGCGGGGACGGCGAAGTCGGCAACGCGCCGTGACACTTTGGGCACTTCGGATAACCCGGCACCACGCGGACGCCACAGTGCGGGCACGACTGCGGCTGCGCAGTCCCCGGCGGCCCCGCCCCCGGACCCGGCTCAGTCATTGCCCCGATTGTACCGAACGCGACCGCGCGGGGGCAAAACCCGCGCCGGACGGCGAGCTCCGAACGACGCCAAGGAGTCGCGTCAGGGCACCAGCTTGTAGCCGAGCCCGTAGACGGTCAGGATGTGCCGCGGGTTTTTCTGGTCGTCTTCGAGTTTGCGGCGCAGCTTGGCGACGAAGTTGTCCACCGTCCGATTGTTCGCCGACGGCTCGACGCCCCAGATCTTCTCGAGGATTTGATCGCGTGACACGGGCTGTTCCGCGCGCTCCCGCAGCAGCTTCAGTAGTTCCAGTTCGTAGAACGTCAGCCGGCGCGTCGTCTTTCCGCGGCGCATCGTGTGCTTGCGCGCGTCGATCGTCCAGTCGCCGACCCGAAACGTGTCGTCGACCGCGGCCATCCGCTCTTGACGGCGAAACAACGCGTGAATGCGGGCGATCAATTCCGCGATGCTGAACGGCTTCGTCACGTAGTCGTCGGCACCGACGTCGAACCCGCGGATCTTGTCCGATTCCTGTGCCTTGGCCGTGAGCATCATGATCGGAACGACGGGGTCGTCGGCGCGCAGCGCCTCGCACACGAGATAGCCGTTTTTGTCGGGCAGCATCAGGTCGAGCAACACCAGGTCCGGGCGAAAGTCGCGCGCGGCCTCGATCCCCTCTTGCCCCGTGGCCGCCGCGCGGACCGCGAACCCTTCGAACTCCAGTGCGTCGACCAGACCGCGGACGATGTCTGGTTCGTCCTCGATGATCAGGATGCGTTTGCGGTCATCCATGGCGTACCGGGATCCATATCGTAAACGTCGTGCCGTCGCGAGGCGAGCTGCGCACATCGACGGATCCCCCGTGCGCCTCGGCGATGTCCTTGACCAGCGCCAGCCCGATGCCCGAGCCGCGCGACGACTTGAGCCGAACCTGTTTCGACCGATAGAAGCGCTCGAAGATCCGCTTTTGCTCGTCGCGCGCGACCCCGGGGCCATAGTCGGCGACGGCCAGCGCGACGCCGTCGCCGTCGCGCGCGACCCGCACATCGAGGCGCTTTCCGTCCGCTGCGTATTTGATGGCGTTGTCGACCAGGTTGAGCACGGCCAAGGTCATCGCGTTTTCGTCGATCTCGACCGGCGGCAACCCCGGATCGACGTCGACGCGGAGCTCCATTCCGGCCTGGTCGAGCCGGTGGCGATAGATGTCGAGTGAACGTTCCACGACCTCGGCAAAATCCCCCTCGGCCATGTCATATACGCCTTTGCCGCGCTCGAGTCGGCTGAAATCGAGCACGTTGTCGATGAGGCGGCCGAGGCGCGTGCTCTCGCGCGCGATGACGCCGGCGTACTCGCGCGCCTGCTCGGGAGAAGTCGTCCGGCCCGTGTAGAGCATTTCGCCAAACATCTGAATGATCGAGATCGGCGTCTTGAGCTCGTGCGACACGTTCGAGATGAAGTCGCTCTTGAGGGCGTTGGCTCGCCGCGCGCTGCGCTCCGCCCACACGAGCCCAGCAATTCCGGCAAAGATGACGGCGACGGCGACGGCGATGAGCGCGACGTCCACGACGCGTCGCTTGCCGTGCGCGGCCGCCAACCCCGGCTCGCGCTGCGCGACGCGCAGCCGCCACTGCCGGAACGAGTCGGGGAAGCCCACCTCGACGATCTGGTCGGCCGGCACGCCGGTGAACGCGTAGCCGTACACGATGTCGCCGACCTCGTCCACGATCTGATACACGCGCGGCGATCCGGTCACCGCGAAATATTGGGGGAACACCGTGCCGACCATGTAGGCGAGATCGACCTCGACGACCACGTAGACCGGCCGGCCGCCGCTGACGCGCCGGGTGACGGAAAACAGGTACGGCCGCCCGTCGATCGTGAGGTGATAGCGGGCGCGCTCGTCGAGTCCAACCGGACGTGCGCGCAGATGCGGCAACACGTCGCGCCGAAACCGCTCGCGAAACTGCTCGATGCTGGCAGGCGACCGGCGGCGCGTGAAGAAGCCGTCCGGGATGATTTCCCAGCGATCGGACAGAATCAGCACGGTCTCGACGGCCGGGCGCTCCGCGGCGAGCTTCTTCTGGAAATCCAGCAAGTTGGACACATCGACGGCGTCGAACACGGCATTTTCGGACTTGGCGAGTTCCGCCTCCACCCCCAGTACCTTCTCGAGGGCCAGCTCGCGCGTCGTGTCGAGGATGGCGCGGCGCTCCCGCTCCGCCACGTCGCGCGACAGGCTCAAGCTCAACGAGGCCAGCCCGGCGGACGCAACGAGGACCGCGACGATCAGGGCATAAAACAGCGCGCGGCGCCGCATGGGCACCGCATGGTACCACCCGCCCCGCGGTGCCCCGCGGTGCCCCGCGGCGATTCCGAGGCGCCGGCGCCCTGAACCGAGTGCGAGTTTGCCGGTCCGACCGTTGCAACCGGCCGCGAGCTATGTTAGACGGCTAACTGACGCACCGGGAACGATCCGGATTGGCCGTCTTGCAGTATTTTTTCCTGTAATTCCGGCCGCTTTGGTGCGCCGCGTACCGCGAGGTCACCGGCATGGAGTCTATCTTCGATAGCGAAACCGAAGGCATAGGCAGCGACATCGAAGCCTATTGCCCGTCTCCGCGCTGCAAGGCGGACACCAACCATACCGTGATCTCGAAGTACGAGGACGAGATCCGGCGCGTGCAGTGCGTCGTCTGCGGAGACGTTCATAACTATCGGAAACCACGGGGCGAAGCCTACGACGACGTGGTGGAACCACCGCCGCGTAAGTTCAAGCGCAAGCCGACTTGGGAGGCCTTCATGGCCACCAAGACGGACAAGGATCTCGAGTCCTGCCGCCCCTACTCCATCCGCGACAGCTACGTCGAGGGCGATCTGGTCGCGCACCCGAAGTTCCACATCGGTTTCGTGAGCGAGCTGCTGCCCGACAACAAAGTCGAGATCACGTTCCGCGACGAGCGCCGAATTCTCGTCCACAACCGCGCAGACCTCGCGCCGCGAATGCCTGCGGTCGCCGAGATGCCGGTGCCGCGCCAGGAAAAGAAGCGGCGCCGGAAGAAGGCACAGCCCGAGGCGGCGGCCACGTCCGCGGCCGCCCTCGATCTCGAGGAAAAGACGGCGATGGCCGAGCAGGCCGCTCGGCTCAAGTTGATGTCCGAGCGCGAAAAACTGGCGCTGAAGCTCAAGCAAGAGCGCGAGCGCGCCAAGCGGGAGCGCGAGGCGGAGCGGCTGCGCAAGGAGCAGGAGCGCGAGGCGGAGCGGCTGCGCAAGGAACAGGAGCGCGAGGCGGAGCGGCTGCGCAAAGAGCAGGAGCGCGAGAAGCTGCGCCTGCAAAAGGAGCGCGAGCGCGAGAAGCTGCGCAAGCAGAAGGAGCGCGAGCGCGAGAAGCTGCGCAAGCAGAAGGAGCGCGAGCGCGAGAAGCTGCGCAAGCAGAAGGAGCGCGAGCGC
>RFGE01000132.1 GCA_003696105.1 Deltaproteobacteria bacterium
ATGCCACACGCGGTGATCTTGGGAGCGGGGCGCGTCGGCGCCGCGATGGTGCGCGATCTGGCGGCCGATCCGGCCTACGACGTGACCGTGGTCGACGCGCGGTCGGAGGCGGTGGAGCGGTTCTCCGGCGACGCGCGGATCGAGGCGCGGACGGCGGACGTGGCCGATCCGGGCGCGATCGGCCGCGCGGTCGCCCACGCGGACGTGGTCGTCGGCGCGCTGCCGAGCGCGATCGGGCTGCAGACCCTGCGCGCGGTGATCGACGCCGGCAAGCCATACGTGGACATCTCCTTCATGGCGGAGGATCCCCTGGTCGAGACACCGCGGGCGGAGCGGCAGGGCGTCGTCGCGGTGGTCGACTGCGGAATCGCCCCGGGCGTGAGCAACATGATGGCCGGTTGGGCGGCGGCCAAGCTGGATCGGTGCGACCGCATCGACATCTACGTCGGCGGGCTGCCGGTCGAGCGCCGGTGGCCGTTCGAGTACAAGGCCGGATTCGCGCCGTCGGACGTGATCGAGGAGTACGTCCGGCCGGCGCGGGTCGTCGAGCACGGACAGGTCGTCGTCAAGGAGGCGCTGTCGGAGCCGGAGTTGATCGACTTTCCGTCGGTCGGCACGCTCGAGGCGTTCAACACCGACGGGTTGCGATCCCTCACCCAGACGCTGCCGGTACCCAACATGCGCGAAAAGACGCTGCGGTATCCGGGGCACGTCGCGCTGATGCGCGCGTTTCGCACCACGGGGTTGTTCTCGAAGCAACCGATCGACGTCGGCGGCGTGGCGGTGCGGCCGCTCGACGTCACCAGCGCGCTGCTGTTTCCGAAGTGGGCCTACGAAGACCGCGAGCCGGACCTCACCGTGTTGCGCGTGATCGCGCGCGGCGTCGCGGACGGCGCCGCGGTCGAGTACCGGTGGCACCTGCACGACGTCTACGATCCGGACACCGACACGCGGTCGATGTCGCGCACCACCGCCTACCCGGCCACCGCGGTCGCGCGCATGATCGCCGAGGGGCGCTTCCCGCTCGGCCCGGGGGTGTATCCGCCCGAGATCCCGGCGCAGCAGCCGGGGTTTCTCGACGAAGTGCTGGCCGCGCTGGACGCCCGCGGCGTTCGCTGTGTGGCGACCGTCGTCGAGCGCGCATGACGTCCGCCGACGCGATCGCGGCGCTCGACCGCGCGCTGGCCGACGCGATCGCGGCGGCGCGGCCGCCGGCGGCGCCGCTCGCGCCGGACGATCCGTTGCGGCCCGGCGGCGCGCTGACCGCCCGCCGCGCGGTCGCGCTGTTCGACGCGCAGATCCGCAGCCGCTTGTGCGACTACGCGGCGCGCCGGCTGCGCGCGCGCGGCGCCGGCTACTACACGATCGCGTCGGCCGGGCACGAGGGCAACGCGGCGGTGGCGGCGGCGCTGCGGCCGACCGACCCGGCGTTCGTCCACTACCGGTCTGGCGCGTTCTGGTTCGCGCGCGCCGCCCAGGTGCCCGGGCAACGTCCCGCGCGCGATCTCCTGTTGGGCGTCGTCGCGGCGCGCGACGAGCCGATCGCGGGGGGCCGCCACAAGGTGTTCGGTTCGGCTGCGCTCGCGATGCCGCCGCAAACGTCGACGATCGCGTCGCACCTGCCAAAGGCGGTCGGCTGCGCGTTTGCGATCGAGCGCGACCGCAAGTTGCGCGCGGCCGGCCGCGTCCCCGCCGACGCCATCGCGGTGTGCAGCTTTGGCGACGCATCGGCGAGCCACTCGACCGCAACCGGTGCGATCGCGGCCGCGTGCCGCATCGCGATGCACTGGCCGCTGCCGATCCTGTTCGTGTGCGAGGACAACGGCCTGGGCATCAGCGTGCCGACCCCGCCCGGATGGATCGAAGCCGCATTCGCCGGTCGCCCCGGCCTGCGCTACTTCGCCGGCGACGGGTGCGACCTCGAGTCGATCGACGCGGCGGCTCGCGCGGCGGCTCGCTACGTGCGATCGCACCGCCGGCCGGCGTTTTTGCACATGCGGTGCGTCCGGCTGCTCGGCCACGCCGGGTCGGACGTCGAGCTGGCCTATCGCAGCCCGGCGGACATCGCCGCCGGCGTGGCGCGCGATCCGGTCGCCGCGACGGCGCGCCTGCTGATCGAGACGGGGGCGCTGTCGGCCGACCAGGTGCGCGCCGCTTGGGACGCCGCGCGCGCCGAGATCGACGCCGAGGCGGATCGCGCGGCGACCGCGCCGCCGCTGCGCGACGCGGCCGACGTGATGGCGCCGTTGCGTCCGCCCCCGGCCGGCGCGGTCGCGGCCGAGGCCGCGCGGCCGGTCGATGCGGCGGCGCGGACGGCGTTTTGGGGCGACCGGCTGCCGGAGGACGCGGGGCCCGCGCCGATGGCGCACCACATCCGCGCGGCGCTCGGCGATCTGCTCGCGACGGTGCCCGAACTGCTGGTGTTCGGCGAGGACGTCGGCCGCAAGGGCGGAGTCTACGGCGTGACGCGCGGGCTGCAGGCGCGCGCCGGCGCCGCGCGCGTGTTCGACACGCTGCTCGACGAGCAGACCATCTTGGGCCTCGCGATCGGCGCCGGACACGTCGGCTACCTGCCGGTCCCGGAGATTCAATACCTCGCCTATCTTCACAACGCGATCGATCAACTGCGCGGCGAGGCGGCCACCCTGGCGTTCTTGTCGCAGCGGCAGTTCTCCAACCCGATGGTCGTGCGCATCGCCGCCTTTGCCGACCCTGATGGCTTCGGCGGCCACTTTCACAACGACAACGCGATCGCCGCGCTGCGCGAGATCCCGGGGCTCATCGTCGCGGCGCCGTCGCGCGGAGACGACGCCGCGGCGATGTTGCGCACGTGTGTGGCCGCCGCGCGCGTCGACGGCGCGGTGTGCGCGTTCCTCGAGCCGATCGCGCTGTACGCCGCGCGCGACCTGCACGCGCCGGGCGACGGCGCGCTCGCGATGCGCTACGACCCGGCCGGCCCACACGTGCCGATCGGCGCGCCGCGCATCGAGGGCGACGGCGACGTGTTGCTCGTGTCGTTCGCCAACGGCGCGCGCCACTGCCGCCGGGTGCAGCGGCGGCTCGCGGAGGCGGGCGGGCCGGCGTGCCGCGTGGTCGACCTGCGATGGCTGGCGCCGCTGCCGGTCGATGCGCTCGCCGCCTGCGCGCGCGACGCGCGCCGCGTCGTGATCGCCGACGAGACGCGGCGCACTGCGGGCGTGGGCGAGGCGATCGTCACCGCCTTGGTGGAGGCGGGCTATCGCGGGCCGATCGCGCGGGTCACGGCCGCCGACAGCTTCGTGCCTCTCGGACCCGCGGCGCGCCACGTGCTGTTGTCCGAGGCGGCGATCGAACGCGCGGCGCGCGGCGACGCCGGCCGATAGCGCGCCCCGGCGGCGCTCGGTGCGAAGCCGCCCGCGGTGCGCCGATCGCGCGCCCCACGCGGCCGCGGCCGCCTGCGGCGCCGCGGCTACGGCGCGGGTGAAAACGGCGCGACCGCGCCGACCTCGCTGCCGTCTGCGAGCGTGAACGTCACCGACCACGCGCCGGCCGGCGCGCCCAGCCGGTCGACGATCAGGTCGTCGCCGTCGTCGGCGAACGGCACGTCGCCCTCGACCGCGAAGTCGTCGTCGGCGCCGTCGGCAAAGCGCCACCAGGCGTGCAGCGCGTCGTCGAGCATCGCCGCGGCCTGGGCGCAGCCGCCGTCGAGGCAGCCGTCGGGCTGGCCGGCGGGCTCGCACGCCAGCGCGCTGAGCGCGGCGCAACCGACCTCGCCGCCCGCGGCGATCGACTCGGCCAGCGCGGTGCCGAGGTCGCCGGCTCGCGGCCCGAGGCCGGCGGGTTCGAGCCCGAGGGCGGCGAACGCCGCGTAGCTGGCCGACCCGACGCGCAGGCTGAACGCGTGCGGCGCGACGGCGACCGCGCCGGCCGCCCCGTCGACGGCGACCGCGATCGGCGAGCGGTCGACGATCGGGCGGGGCGTGTCGCCCAGGGCGAGCGAAAAGCCGTCGCGGCCGATCGACACGAGCCGGTGGCGGACGGCGCGCGGCTGGACCGCGGTGAGTTCGCTGCGCAACGTCAAAGCGGTCGCGGCTTCCGTCCGCGCGGCCACCAGCGCGTCGAGCGCCGCGCCGACCGGCCACGGTCCGCCGGCCATCGCCGCCAGGACGTCGCCGTCGAGCCCGGCCGCGGGCCGGCAGCCCGACGCGTCCGCCGGTTCGCGCAGGGCCTCGATCGCCTCGGCCAGCGGCGCGGTCGCGGCGTCTGCGTCGACCGCGCAGTCGGCCGCCGCGTCCGGGTCCGACACGGCGGCGTCGAGCGCGCAGTCGATCGCGAGCTGCGCCGGCCCGGCGGGGCAGGCCAACACGTCCCACGGCCGCGTCGCGCCCGCCGCGCGCGCCGCGGCGTCCACCGGGGTCAGGTCGAGCGCCGCCTCCAGCGCGACCGGGCCGGCGGGCAGCGCCAGCGGGCGGTCGGCCACCGCGAGGACCGCGCGGGCGCGCGGGCCGGGCGGCACCTGCGCCGCGGCGATCGCCGCGCAGCCGTACGCGGCGCGCGCGCCGGCCGGCATCTCGCCCCACGCGATCACGGTGTACGGCTCGAGCGCGCTCAGGTTCGTGTACGCCGCCACCGCGCCGAACGAGGTCATCGCGCGCGGTGGGAACTCCGACTCGGGCGGCGCGTCCGGGTCGATGTCCGCGCAGGTCGCCGTCGCGCGCCGGTACACGCGCACCTGCACCCTCGCGAACGTCGCCGGGTCGCGCCAGCCCTCGTGTGCCGTCACCAGCTCGAGCGCGGTGAAGCCTTCGTCGCTCACCTGCACGTAGAAGGTGACCGGCTGCGCGTAGTCCGCCGTCGCGCGCACGCGGAAGCTGGTGCGCGCGGCGCCCGCGACCAGATCGACGCGCGCGATGCCGCCGGCGTCGGTCGTCGCCTCCGATGCGGACAGCGCGGCGCCGGCCGGGTCGTCCACCGGCCCGTCGGCGAACGCGAAGTGGACGACGCCGCCGGCGATCGGCGCGCCTTCGTCGCGTTCGTAGCGGACGCGCAGCGCGACGGTGCCGCCGAACGGCAGGCCGATCGAGTCGGACGGCGGGTCGAGGATGACCAGCCGCGCCGCCGGAGGCGCTCCCGCGTCCGGCATCGGGGGATCGCCGCCGCCGCCGCACGCGGCGGCGAGCGCGGCGCACAGGGCGGCGCAAGTGCGCGTCATCGGGTTCACGGCGGGCGGATTCGGGTCGGCGACCGCCCGTCGACTCTACCCCGGATCAGATGGCCGCGGTACAAGCTGACGTTCGATGGGCGAGTTCACGCACCTGCACCTGCACACCCAATACAGCCTGCTGGACGGGGCGATCCGCCTCAAGGACCTGTTCCCGCGCGTGCTCGACCTGGGGATGGACGCGGTCGCCGCCACCGACCATGGCAACATGTTCGGCGCGGTCGACTTCTACACCCGGGCCAAGGAACACGGCGTCAAGCCGATCTTCGGCTGCGAGACGTACGTGGCTGCCACCGACCGCCGCGATCGGACCAACCGCCGCAACTTCCACCTCATCCTGCTCGCCAAAAACGAGGTCGGCTACAAGAACCTGTCGTACCTCAACTCGATGGGGTTCCTCGAGGGGTTCTACTACCACCCGCGCATCGACAAGCAGCTGCTGCGCGACCACTCCGAGGGGCTCATCGGCCTGTCGGCGTGCCTCGGCGGCGAGGTCGCGCAGACGTTCCACAAGCAGGGCCGGGAGGCGGCCGAACAGGTCGCGCTCGAATACAAGGACATCTTCGCGCCGGGCGACTTCTACCTCGAGCTGATGCCCAACGGGCTGCCGGAGCAGGACGAACTCAACGAGGAGCTCGCCAAGATGGGCCCGAAGCTCGGCATCCCGCTGGTGGCCACCAACGACTGCCACTACGTCGAGCAGGCCGACGCGCGGGCGCAGGAGATCCTGCTGTGCATCCAGTCGGGCAAGACGACGGCCGACGAAAAACGCCTGCGCCACACGGTCGACTCGTACTTCATCAAGAGCCCGGAGCAGATGAACGCGGCGTTCCGCCACATCCCCGAGGCGCTCGAGAACACGGTCGCGATCGCTCGCCGCTGCAACGTCGAGCTCGAGCTGAACCAGACCTATCTGCCGCAGTACCGCGTGCCGGAGGGCCACGACACGGTCAGCTACTTCCGCGAGGTGGTCGACAAGGGGCTCGAGCGGCGGTTCGAGGAGATGCGCCGGCGCGGCAAGGCGTTCGATCCGGACCAGTACCGCGAGCGCATCGCCCACGAGCTGCGCATCATCGAGCAGATGGGGTTCCCCGGCTACTTCCTGATCGTGTGGGACTTCATCAACTGGGCCAAGGAACACGGCATACCGGTCGGGCCGGGGCGCGGCTCGGGCGCCGGATCGCTGGTGGCCTACGCGATGCGCATCACCGACATCGACCCGATCGAGTTCAACCTGCTGTTCGAGCGGTTCCTGAACCCGGAGCGAATCAGCATGCCGGACATCGACGTCGACTTCTGCATGAACCGGCGCGACGAGGTGATCCGCTACGTGCAGGAAAAATACGGCCGCGACCGCGTCGGGCAGATCGCCACGTTCCACCAGCTCAAGGCGCGCGGCGTCATCCGCGACATCGCGCGGGTCATGCAGATCCCGTACGCCGAGGCCGATCGGCTGGCCAAGCTCGTGCCCGAGCCGCAACAGGGCAAGTCGCCGCCCGTGATGAAGGCGGTCGACCAGGAGCCCGAACTCAAGAAGTTGTACGAAGAGGATCCGAAGGCGAGGGAACTGCTCGACATCGCGGCCGCGCTCGAGGGTCTCAACCGGCACGTCGGCATGCACGCGGCCGGCGTCGTGATCGCCGAGAAGCCGCTTTGGGAGTACGTGCCGTGCTGCCGCGGCAAGAACGACGAGATCGTCACGCAGTTCGCCATGGCGGAGGCCGAGAAGTCGGGGCTCGTCAAGTTCGACTTCCTCGGCCTCAAGACGCTCACGGTGATCGATACGGCGGTGCGCCTGATCAACGAGCAGCGCCGCGAGGCGGGCGAGCCGGAATTCGACCTGACGGCGATCCCGATGGACGACCCGGACGTGTACGCCATGATCGCGCGGGGCGACACCACGGGCGTGTTCCAGCTCGAGTCGAGCGGCTTTCGCGAGATCCTCAAGAAGCTCAAGCCGGACAAGTTCGAGGATATCGTCGCGGCGGTCGCGCTGTACCGGCCGGGCCCCCTCGAGGGCGGCATGGTCGACGACTTCATCGATCGCAAGCACGGCCGCAAGAAGGTCGAGTACCCGCATCCCGCGCTCGAGCCGATCCTGGCGGCGACCTACGGGGTCATCGTCTACCAGGAGCAGGTGATGCAGATCGCGCAGGTGCTGGCCGGCTACAGCCTCGGCGCCGCGGACCTGCTGCGGCGCGCCATGGGCAAGAAGAAGGCCGAAGTGATGGCCAAGGAGAAGACCCGGTTCATGGCCGGGGCGCGCGAGCGCCAGGTGGACGAGCGCACCGCCGAGAAGGTGTGGGAGCTGATGGCCTACTTCGCGGGCTACGGCTTCAACCGGTCGCACTCGGCGGCCTACGGGCTCATCACCTATCAGACGGCGTACCTCAAGCACCACTTCCCGCACGAGTTCATGGCGGGGTTGATGTCGTGCGACGCCGACAACACCGACAACATCGTCAAGTTCATCGCCGAGGCGCGCGCGATGGGGCTCACCGTGGAGCGGCCGGACATCAACGAGTCGGCGGCCGACTTCCGCGTCGTGCGCTCCGACGACGGCGGCAAGGTCATCCGCTTCGGCCTCGGCGCGGTCAAGGGCGTGGGCCACGGCGCGGTCGAGGCGATCCTCGAGGCGCGCGGCGAGGGCGGCCCGTTCCGATCCATCTACGACTTCTGCGAGCGCGTCGACGGGCACCGGGCGAACCGCCGGGTGGTCGAGGCGCTCGTCAAGAGCGGCGCGTTCGATGGCATCGCCGCGGCCACCGGCGTCGCCCGCGCCCGCCTGTTTGCCGCCATCGACCGGGCGATGGAGCGCGGCGCCCAGGCCCAGCGCGACAAGAAAACGGGGCAGGCCAGCCTTTTCGGGCTGTTGAACGCCTCCGAGGAGCGGGCGGCGCAGCCGGAGACGTATCCCGACGTCGAGGAGTGGACGCCGAAACAGCGGCTCGCGTTCGAGAAGGAATCGCTCGGGTTCTACGTGAGCGGCCACCCCCTGGACCGGTATCGGTCGGAACTGGCGCGGTTCGCGACGGCGACCACGCGCGACTTCCTCGACGGGCTGCGCGCGCCGGGGGAGGCGTCCATCGGCGGGGTCGTGGCGGCGTACCGCGAACGGCCGACGCGCCGCGGTGACGGCAAGCTCGCGTTCTTCCAGCTCGAGGACACGTTCGGTCAGATCGAGGTCATCGTCTTTCCGAAGACGTTCGCCGAGGTCCGCGAGGTGCTCGTGAGCGACGAGCCCATCCTGTGCACCGGCGAGGTGCGCAACGAGGCGCCGGCCGGCGAGCCGCCGGTATGGCGCCTGATTGTCGACAGCGTGACCCCGCTGGCCGAGCTGCGGCGCCAGAAGACGAAGGCCGTCCACATCCACCTGAGCGCCGACAGCGTTCGGCCGGAGCAAATTCGCGAACTCGAGCAGCTTCTTTCGCGCTCGCGCGGGTCGTGTCAGACCGTGCTGCACCTGCGGATCCCGCACCGCTCCGAGACCATCATCCCGCTCGGCGACCGCTACAAGGTGCCGGCCAACGACGAGTTGCTGGCGCGCCTCGAGCGCCTGTTCGGCGACCGCGTTGCGGTACTTGCTTGATTTTGCGTGGAAATTTCCTTCTTGCGGCCGGGCCTGGCCCGTGGCTAGGCTCTGGGGTCCGTGCGACTTCGTCACGCCATTGCCGTCGCGGCCGCCGCCTGGCTGGCCGGCCCGCCGCTCGCGGGCGCGCAGTCGATTCGCGCCGGCGGACCGCGGGCCGTCACCGCCACCGAAGCGGCGCGCGGGTTCGCGTGGACGGCCTCCGCGTGGCGCGACGTCGTCGCGGGCAGCCCGGTCGCGCTGCGGCAGCGCGTGCAGCGCGCGCGCACGCACCGGCTCACCCGGCGGGCGCGGCGCGAACTCGCCGCGTTCCGCCGGACGCAGCGCGGTCCGTTCGACGGTCTGATCGCCGATGCGGCGGCGCAGTGGGGCGTCGATCCGTTCTTGCTCAAGGGGCTTCTGTACTGCGAGTCCCGCCTCGACCCGACCCGCGTGGGCGCGCGCATCTACCGGACGGTGCGCGGCAAGCGGGTGGCGGTCGGCGGCGGCGCGCGCGGCATCGCGCAGTTCACCCGCGACGGCATCGCGGCGGTCAACGAAGTCCGCGAAAAGCGCCAGCGACGCGGGGAGCGGGTGTACGCGTTCACGTCCGCCGACGTGATGGATCCCGAGCGCGCGATCCCCGCGGCCGCCGAACTGCTGAGCGCGTACATGCGCCGGTTCGGCCGCGACGGCGGCATCACGGCGTACAACTCGGGGCCGTACGGCGGCCGGCTCGTCCAGCGGCTCGGGTTCTGGAAGGCGCGGCGGCGCCTCGTCCAGGTCCGCGGCACCGCGCTGCAAGGTCACAGGTTTTTGTTGAAGGTCTTGCGTCAAACAAACCGATATCGCAGGCAATCCGGGTTGCGTCCGCTGCCGCTTCCACCGCGCGGCCCGGCGCGCCGGCTGCCCAGCGAGCGGCCGACTTCGTAGCGCCGCGCGGCGCGGGCGTCCGCGGCGGGCCGCGCCGCCGGCGCTGCGCGCTCCGGGCGGGCTCGCGGCCGGCGGCCCGCGCGGCCGGCGGCCCGCGCGCCCGGCGGCGCTCTCCCGCGTTCCGGCCGCGACGTCTCAGTCCAGCCCGATGCGCTCGAGATCGTCGTCGTCGAGCCCGAAAAAGTGCGCCGTCTCGTGCCACAGGGTGACGTACACCTCGTGCTCGAGGTCGTCGCCGTCGCGACATGCGCTTTCGATGTTGCGCTGGTACAGGAACACGCAGTCCGGACCGGTCGGCGCGTCGCCGACGTTGGGCTTGTCGCCGTAGGGCACGCCGGAGAAGAACCCGAGCATCCGCGGGTCGTTGCCCTCGGCGACGACCTCGACCGACGGGTAGTCGCACACGAGGATGGGCACGTTCCCGAGCCGCGCGCGGGCCTGCTCCGGCAGCGATTGGAACGCGCGCTCGGCCATCGCGTGGAACTCGTCCGGCGTCACGTGCCACGGCGGCGGCGGCGCTCGCAAGTCGAGTTCGCGGCACCGCAGCCACGCGGCGCGCATGCCGTCGACATCGCCGCGCGCCTCGCACACGAGCCCGAGCGCGTGGTGCGCGTCGGCGAGGCCGTCGTCGGCGGCCAGGGCGGCGCGCAGGTGCCGCTCGGCGGCGTCGAGGTCGCCCGCGTCGAAACAGGCCAGGGCGGCGCGCACTCGCAGCCCGGGGTCTTCGATGTCGGCGTCGCGCAGCTCGACGGCGACGGCGTGCGCGCCCTCCTCGTCGCCGGCCGCCCGCAGCGCGGCGGCCTTCAGCAGCAGCGCGTCGACGCGCTCGTCCCCGTCGGCGCACACTTCCAGCGCCTCGTCGGCGAGTCGCAGCGCCGCTTCGTGGTCGTCGAGGGTGTACAACTGCAACTCGGCGCTCTGCAACAGCGGCGACGCATAGTCGGGATCTTCCGCGGCGGCGGCCTCGTACAGCTCCAGTGCATCGGCCGTGTCGCCGCGTGCCGCGGCGACGGCGCCGCGCAGGGTCAGCACCTCCGGGTCCTTGGGCGCCAGTTCGGCGGCTCGGTCGGCGGCCACCGCCGCGCCGGTCACGTCGCCGCGGTCGAGCAGCTCCCACGCGCGGTCGAGGTGGGCGGCGACGGGATCGGTGTCGAGGCTCGAATCGGCCGGGGTGCGCATGCGACGCTATTGTAGCGGCGCCGCCGCGCGCGCGCTTTGCGGCCGGCGCCGGCTCCGGCTACGCTGGCCGCGGGCCGCCTGCGGGCCGGCCCGGAGACGAACCGACCATGACCCTGCCGCGCCTCGCGCTGTTCGCCGCCGTCGCCATCGCTGTCGCCGGCTGCCCCAAGTCCCCCCGTCCGTCACGGGTTCTGCCCGCTCCGCCCGCGACCGGAGATCCGGCGGCGCGGGCGCGGTTCGACCAGGCCCAGGCCCGGTTCGAGCGCGACGGCGCCGGGACCGCGGCGGTCGCCGACGAATTCGCGGCGATCGCCCGCGAGTTCCCGGACGATCCGATCGCGCCGTTCGCCCGGCTGTACGCCGGCCGCGCGGCGCTGCGCGCCGGCCGCTACGACGACGCCATCGCCGCGTTGGCGGCGGCGGTCGACGACCCGGCGGCCGACGCGGCGCTGCGCCGCCGCGCGCGGCTGTTCCTCGGCCTGGCGCGCGGGTATGCGGGCGATGCGGCCGGCTCGATCGCCGCGCTGGACGACCCGGATGCTCCGGTCGACGACGGCGAGCGCGCCGAGCGATTCGCGGTGTTGGCCGAGGCGCACGCCGCGCTCGGCGACGCGCCGCGCGCGTTGGCGCACTACGATCGGTGGTACCCGCTCGCGACGCTCGCCGAGCGGAGCTTCATCCTCGCGCGGGTGCGCGCTCTCGCCGCGGAGCTGGACGAGGCGGCCGCCGAGCGCACCCTGGCCGCCACCGCAGACCCCGGCCCGGCGCGACTCGCCCTGGCGGAGCGGGTTGCCGCGGTCCGGACGGCGCGCGGCGATCGCGCCGGCGCGGCCGACGCTCGCGCGATCGTCGACGCCGTGCGCGAGCGGCTCGGTCTCGGTCCGGCGCCGGCCGCCGACGGGGGCGACCCGCACCTGGTCGGCGCGGCGCTGCCGCTGTCCGGCCGCCGCGCGCGCGTCGGCGACGCGGCGCTCGCCGGACTCGGGGTCGCGACGGGCGCAGTGGGCGACCTCGAGCCGTCGCCGTTCGCGGTGAGCACCCGCGATACCCGCTCGCTCGCCGACGCGGCGGCGGACGCGGTCGACGCGCTCGCGCGCGAGGGGGCCGTGGCGGTGGTGGGCCCGCTCGACGCCGCCAGCGTGCGCGCCGCCGCCGAGCGGGCGGCGCAGCGCGGCGTCCCGCTGGTCGCGCTCGACGCGCTCGGCGGCGCGGACATTCCGGTCGACTCGCCGTTCGTGTTCCACGTCGTGCTGTCGCCGGTGGCGCGCGCCGAAGCGCTCGCGCGCCACGCCGCCGGCCGCGGCGTCCGCCGGTTTGCGATCCTCGCGCCCGACAGCGGCTACGGCCGCGCCGTCGCCGACGCATTCGCCGCGCAAGTCGACCGCCTCGGCGGCACGGTGATCGTCCGCGCCAGCTACCCGCCGGGCGCGCGGTCGTTTTCCGCGGTCGTCGAGCCGATCGCGGGCAAGCCGTGGGACGCGCTGTTCGTGCCGGACACCGCCGCGCAGCTCGAGCTGATCGCGCCGGCGCTGGCGCGTGCGAACCTGATGGTGGGACCGATCGGCGCGCGGCCGCCGAAGCAGGGCCGCCGCGTCCATCTATTGTCGACCGCCGAGGCGCTGCGACCGCGCTTCGCGCGCACGACCGGCCGCTACAGCGAGGGGGCGATCCTCGCGCCCGGATTTTACGCGGACGATCGCGACCCGATCGTCGGCCGCTACGTCGAGCGGTTTCGCCGCGCGTTCGGCCGCGATCCCGCGTATCTCGACGCGTACGCCTACGACGCCGCGTCGCTCGTGCGCGCCGCCGTCGCCGCAGGGGCGCGATCGCGTGGCGACGTCGCCGCTGCGCTCTCCCAGATGACGGTCGACGGTGTCACCGGCACGATCCGGTTCGGCGCCGACCGCCGCCGCGCCGACGACGGCCTGCTGTTCACCGTCGTGCTCGACGACGACGGCGAGTACCGGATTCGCGCGCTCCGGTAGGAGGCCGTCGCGTCGGGGCACCGGCTGCCGGCTGCACGGGGCGGGCGACCGTCGGCGTACGTCCTCGCGCGCATCTCGACGGCCCCATCGTCCGCGCCGTCGTGCGCGGCGGGCGCGCGCCGAACCGCGCACCGCATCGGGCCACGTCACCGGCGCGCCGCTGTGCAACAGCCTCGGAGCCGCCTGCGGCGCGTGCGCGGCCGCGCGCATTGACCGCCGGTCCGCCGGCGCGTAAAACCCTGCGACCATGCGGATGTCAGCGGCCTTCGTGCCCACCCTCAAAGAGAGCCCCGCCGACGCGCAGGTGCGCAGCCACGTCTACATGGTGCGCGGCGGGTTCATCCGGCAGCTCGCGGCCGGCGTGTACAACTTCTTGCCGCTCGGCTGGCGCGTCATCCACAAGATCGAGGCGATCATCCGCGACGAGATGACCCGCGCCGGCGCGCAGGAGGTGCTCATGCCCGCGGCGGTGCCGGCGGAGCTGTGGAAGGAGTCGGGCCGGTGGGACAAGTACGGGCCGGAGCTGTTGCGGTTCAAGGACCGCAAGGGCGCCGACTTCTGCTTCGGCCCGACGCACGAGGAGGTCATCGTCGACATGGTGCGGCGCGACACCAGCTCGTACCGCGACCTGCCGCTCAACCTGTTTCAGATTCAGGCCAAGTTTCGCGACGAGCTGCGCCCGCGCGCGGGGTTGATGCGCGGGCGCGAGTTCATCATGAAGGACGCCTACTCGTTCGACGTGGATCGCGAGGGCGCCCTGCGCTCGTACGAGGCGATGTACGCGGCGTACGAGCGGATCTTTCGCCGCTGTGGCCTCGCGTTCCGGGTCGTCGAGGCGGACACCGGCGCGATCGGCGGCGACCGCTCCCACGAGTTCCAGGTGCTCGCGCCGTCGGGCGAGGACACGCTGGTCGCGTGCGACGCGTGCGACTACGCGGCGAACGTCGAGCAGGCGGAATTCCGTCCGGCCGCCGCCGCGCCCGCGGGCGAGCCCGCGCCGCTGGCGCGGGTCGCGACGCCGAACGCGCGCACGATCGACGAGGTGGCGGCGTTCCTCGGCGTCGATCCGGCCCGCATCGTCAAGACGCTCGTGTACGTGGCGGGCGACGAGCTGGTCGCCGTGCTCGTCCGCGGCGATCACGCCGTCAACGAGGTGAAGCTCAAGAAGGTGCTCGGCGTCGACGCGGTGCACCTGGCCGGCGACAAGCAGACCGCGGAGGCGACCGGCGCGCCGGTCGGGTTCGCCGGGCCGGTCGGCCTCGACCTGCGCGTGATCGCCGACGCGGATCTGCGCGGCGCCACCGGCATGGTGTGCGGCGCCAACGAGGCTGATGCGCACTACACCGGGGTCGACCTCGAGCGCGACGCGCGCGTCGACGTGTGGGCGCCGATCCGGCTCGCGCAGGAGGGCGACCGCTGCCCGCGCTGCGACGCGGGCAGCTTCCGCGTCGAGCGCGGCATCGAGGTCGGCCACGTGTTCTACCTCGGCACCGTCTACTCGGAGCCGATGAACTGCACGTTCCTCGACGAGCAGGGCCAGACCCGGGTAATGGAAATGGGCTGCTACGGCATCGGGGTCACCCGCGTCGCCGCCGCCGCCATCGAGCAGCACAGCGACGACCGCGGCATCATCTGGCCGATGTCGATCGCGCCGTACGAGGTGCAGGTGCTGTCGCTGCAGGCCAAGGACGACGCGGTCGTGCGCGCGGCCGACGACATCTACGACGCGCTGCGCGCGCGCGGCATCGAAGTGCTCTACGACGACCGGCCCGAGCGCGCCGGCGCCAAGTTCGCCGACGCGGACCTCATCGGCGTGCCGCTGCGCGTGCAGGTCGGAAAGCGCGGACTGGCGGCCGGTACGGTCGAGGTCAAGTGGCGGCGCGACGCGGGCGCGAGCGACGTCCCGGTCGCCGACGTGGTCGACCGGATCGCGGCGCTGGTCGCCGAGGAGAAGGCGAGGCTGTCGGCGTGAGCTTCGATCCGGGCACCCGCCTGATCGTGGCGCTCGACGTGCCGGACGCGGCGGCGGCCGTCGCGTTGGCCGAGCGCGTTCGCGGTGCCGCGGCGCTGGTCAAGGTCGGGCTCGAGCTGTTTTGCACCGAGGGACCCCAGGTCGTGCGCCGGCTCGTCGCCGCCGGGCACCGCGTGATGCTCGACCTCAAGCTCCACGACATTCCGGCGACCGTCGCGCGCGCGGCCGAACGGGTCGCGGCGCTCGGCGCCGACTTGCTCACCGTGCACGCGGCCGGCGGTCGCGCGATGCTCGAGGCGGCCGTGCGCGCGGCGGCGCCCGTGCGCGTGCTCGCGGTCACCGTGCTCACGTCGCTCGGGGAGGACGACCTCGACGCGATCGGCGCGGTCGGTCCGGTCGCCAGCCTGGTCGACCGCCGCGCGCGCCTGGCGGCGGCGTGCGGCTGCGCGGGGATCGTGGCGTCGCCGGTCGAGGCGCGCGCGGTGCGCGGCCGCGTGCCGCGCGACTTCTTGATCGTGACGCCCGGCGTGCGGCCGGCCGGGGCGGACGCGGGCGACCAAAAGCGCGTCGCAACGCCGGCGGCGGCGGTCGCGGCCGGTGCGGACCTGGTCGTCGTCGGCCGGCCGATCCGCGACGCGGCGGACCCGGCGGCGGCGGCGCGCGCGATCGCGGACGAGCTGGCGCGCGCGCCGGAGCGGCGCTGATGGCGCGTCCGGCCGCGGCGGCAGGCGGGTAGGGCGGCGTGGCGCGGGTGGTCTACGGCGTCGGACCGGTGAGCGAGCTGCTCGAGCGGCGGCCTCGCTCGGTCGCGGTGGTGTACGTGCACAAGCCGGACGCGCGCGTCGCGGCGGCCGCAGCGCGCCGCGGCGTCGACGTGCAGGTCCGGTCGCGCGCCGAACTCGACGCGCTCGCCGGCCCGGGGGCGCGCCACCAGGGCGTCGTCGCGCTCGCGGGCGAGTTCGCCTACGCAGACTTCGACGACGTGCTCGCGGCGCAGCCGTCGCTGATCGTCGCGCTTGACTCGGTGCAGGACCCGCACAATCTCGGCGCGATCGTCCGCTCGGCGTACCTGCTCGGCGCCGACGCGGTCGTCGTGCCCAAGGACCGCGCCGCGCGCGTGACGGCCGTCGCGACCAAGGCGTCGGCGGGCGCGACGGAACACATGCCGATCGCGCGGGTGACGAACCTCGCGCGCGCGCTGGCGGACGCCAAGCGCGCGGGCATGTGGGTCGTCGGCGTCGCGTCGCACCCGGACGCGCAGCCGCTGTCCGCGATCGACGCGACCGATCGCCTCTGCCTCGTGGTCGGCGCCGAGGGCAGCGGCATCCGCCCGCTCGTGCAGCGCGCCTGCGACCGCTTCGTCGAGATCCCGATGGCGGGCGCGGCCGTCGGCAGCTTCAACGTGTCCGTCGCGGCCGCGATCGCGCTGTACGAAGTGGCGCGACAGCGCGTCGCGCGCGGCGCGTAGCGGGCCGGATCACTCGACCTTCTCGAGGAAGCTCGCCTTGAGCAGCTTTTCGCCGTAGCCGGGGAAGAACGCGCCGACGGTCTCGCCGTGCACGCGGACGATCTCGCCCTCGCCCCAGGTCTTGTGGCGCACGACGTCGCCCTTGCCGAGCCCGTGGCTGGCCAGCGGGACGTTCTTGGCGCGCTCGATCTTGAGCGCGCGCACCCGGTGGCTGCGCGCGTGGCGCCGCGCGACCGCCTGCTCGAGCATGGTGCGGCGGTCGACCGGGCCGCCGCGAGCCCCCGGCGCCCGCTCGCGGCGAATCGGCTCGGCGTCGGCTCGCTCCTGTGCCTGCTCGCGCGCGCGCAGGCAGTTGTCGCATACACCGCACGCGCTGCCGGCGTCGTCCGCATAGCCGAAGTAGGTCAGCAGCAGGCGCGTGCGGCACAGGTTGGACGTCGCGTAGCGCAGCATCGCCTGCAGCCGCGCCCGATCTTGCGCGCGCTTTTGCTCGTAGCGGCGCGTCGCGCGTTCGAGGTCGTCGAGTCCCGGCGGCTCGGCGGTCAGCGGCCGGAAGTTGGCGCCGGCGCGCTCCTCGACGAAGCCGACTTCTTTGAGAAAGGACAGCACGACCCGCGTCTTTTTGGCGGGCGCGTCGGCGCGCTCGGCGATCTGCTTGACGGGCGGCGGCCGGCGGTCGACCTGATACAACTCGATGAGCGCCTCGGCCACCGCGCGGGTCTGATCGGGCGTCGGGTAGCGCCCGCCGAGGAAGAAACTCTGGATGCGCTTGTCTTCCGGCTGGTACAGCAGCACGCAGTTCGCCGGCTGGCCGTCTCGCCCCGCGCGTCCCGCCTCCTGGTAGTAGCTCTCGAGCGAGCCCGGAAAGTTGTAGTGGATGACGAACCGGATGTCCTGCTTGTCGACTCCGAGGCCGAATGCGTTGGTCGCGACCATGATGCGCGGCTCGCCGCGCTCCATGAACGCGGTCTGGACCGCCTCGCGCTCCTTGGCCCGCATGCGCCCATGGTAGCGGCCGGCGGCGATGCCGTGGTCGCGCAGAAAATCGTGCAGCAGATCGACGGTCTTGACGGTCGCCGCGTAGATGATGCCGCAACCTTCCTGGCGCTCCAGAAGTTGCAGGAGCAGCTGTTGCTTCTTGCGTTCACTGCGGGCCTTGAACACGTGGTAGCGGAGGTTCGGCCGGCTGAGGCCGACGTCCACCACGGAGGCGTCCGGAATGGCGAGTTGGGCGAGGATGTCGTCTTTGACGCGCGGCGGTGCGGTGGCCGTGAGCGCGAGCACGGTCGGGCGGCCGAGCGCCTCGATGGCCGCGGCGAGCCCGAGGTAGGCGGGCCGGAAGTCGTGCCCCCACTGGGAGATGCAGTGGGCCTCGTCGACCACGAACAGCGCGACCCGCGCGTCGCCGAGCCGCGCGCGAAAGTTCGCGTCCGCGAGCCGCTCCGGCGTGACGTAGGCCACGCACGGCGCCCCGTGGGCGAGGCGAGCCATCGCCGAGGCCTCCTCGCGCGGCCCGATCGTCGAGTCGAGGCGAACGACCTCGATACCGAGGGCCTCGAGCTTGTCGTGCTGGTCCTTCATCAGCGCGATCAGCGGCGACACCACCAGGGTGATGCCCGGCAGCTCCAGGGCGGGGAGCTGGTAACACAGCGATTTGCCGCCGCCGGTCGGCATGATCGCGAGCGTGTCGATGCCGGCGATCACGTTGCGGATGGTCAGCTCCTGGCCGGGCCGAAAGTGCCGGATGCCGAACCGGCGGCGTCCGATCTGGAGCATCCGCTCGGCGACGTCGCCGCCGTCCGCGACCACCGCGCGCATCGTTTCGCTGCCGGCGGCCACATCCGGGTCCGGAACCACGGGCACCCCGTCACAGTCACTTCGCCCGACCATGAGTCACAAACCTTCCCTCATTCCCGGGGCAGGATTCAACCCCGAATCGCGGCGGCGCGGCGCCGTCGGGAGGTCACCGACAGCCAGCGCTCCGCGCCTTGACCGGCGGCGCCTGGGCGTGGTGAATTCGCGCGCCTGCGGTAGGTTTGCAGTGAGGTGACATGACCACGTCGAGTCGAGTCCGCGTCGGAATCGTCGGCGCCACGGGAGTGGCCGGCCAGCAGTTCGTGGCCGCATTGGCCGATCACCCCATCTTCGAGGTGGCCGCGCTGGCCGCGTCGGCTCGCAGCGCGGGCAAGCCGTACCGCGACGCCCTCGCGAATGCCGACGGCCAGGTCGGTTGGTACGCCGACGGACCGCTGCCGGACGCGGTCGCGGCGCTGCCGGTTCAGGACGCGACCGCGTTCGACGCGCGCGCGGTCGGCCTCGTGTTCTGCTGCACCGAGGCGGCCGCGGCGCGCGAACTCGAGCCCAATTACGCCCAGCACGTACCGGTGATCTCGACCGCGTCCGCGTTTCGCTACGAGGAGGACGTGCCGCTGCTGCTGCCCGGGGTCAACCCGGACCACGCGGGTCTGCTCGACCGCCAGCGGGCGCGGCGCGGCTGGAAGGGGTTCATCGCGCCGAACCCCAACTGCACCACCGTCGGCCTCGCGATGACGCTCGCGCCGCTGCACCGCGCCTTCGGCGTGCGGCGCGTGTACATGACGTCGATGCAGGCGGTGTCGGGCGCGGGGCGTTCGCCGGGCGTGGCGGCATTGGACGTCATCGACAACATCATCCCGTTCATTCCCGGCGAGGAGGACAAGGTCGAGCGCGAGACGCGCAAGATCCTCGGCGCGTTCGACGGAGACGTCATCCGGCCGGCCGAGGTCCACGTGTCGTGCACGTGTACGCGCGTGGGCGTGCTCGAGGGCCACACCGAGTCGGTGTTCGTCCAGCTCGAACGCCCGGCGACGCGCGACGACCTGGTCGGCGCGTGGCGCGAGGCGGGGGCCGAGTTCGTCGCGCGCGGGTACCCGAGCGCGCCCGAGCGGCTCATCGACGTGGTCGACGACCCCTACCGGCCGCAGGTACGCCTCGACCGCGACGCGGGCGGCGGGCTGACGACGGTGGTCGGCCGCGTGCGGCCGGATGGGGACGACGGGCACGGCTGGAAGTATCTGCTCGTATCGCACAACACGAAGATGGGCGCCGCGCGCGGCTGCGTGCTGGTCGCCGAGCACTTGCACGAGCGCGGATGGATCGGGTGAGCCGCCGCGCTCGGCTCGGTGGCGCGCGGGGTCGCGCCCGGGCAAGGAGGTCTGCTGTCATGTCTACCGGGGCGCTTTGTCCACTGTGGGTTCGCTGGATCGCCGCCGGCGCGGTCGCGCTCGCGGCGTGCGCGGTCGAGGACGGGGAACTGCCCGTCGCGGACCAGCCCCTGCCGATCATCGGCGGGGTGGAGGACACCGGCCATCCGGCCGTCGTCATGCTCCAGACCCAGACCGGCTTGTGCAGCGGTACGCTCATCGCCGACCGAGTCGTGCTCACGGCGGCGCACTGCGTGGACACCGCGACGGGCGGCACGGTGCTGTTCGGCAACGGCAGCGGCGACCCCGACGCGGAGACCGTCAGCATCGCGCAAATCATGTACCACCGCTACTACGACCCGTCGACGATCGCGATCGGGTTGCCCTACGACATCGCGCTCGTGCGGCTGCGCGATCCGGCGCCGGCGGGGATCGAACCGATGCCGATCAACCTCGAGCCGCTCGACCAATCGCTCGTCGGCAGCACGTTGCTCGCCGTGGGATTCGGCGCCAACGACGGCGAGAACCAAACCGGCTTCGGCACCAAGCGGCGCGTGTTCCTGCCCATCAACGAGATCCTGCCGCGGCTCATCGGAATGGGCGACGACCAGGTCAACACGTGCCAGGGCGACTCGGGAGGCCCCGGCTTCTACGACATCGACGGCGTCGAGACCGTCATCGGCATCACGTCCACTGGCCCGCAAGGTTGTGTCGGCAACTCCCACCAGACGCGCGTCGACGTCTACCGCGACGATTTCATCCTGCCGATCCTCAACGCGTGGACCGGGCCGTGCCAGTTCGACGGCGTGTGCGTGACCGAGGGCTGCGCCGCTCCCGACCCGGACTGCGATCCGTGCCAGCCGGATGCGTTCTGCGCAAGAGGCTGCCCACAACTCGATCTCGACTGCCCGGTCGCGGGGTTTGCCGGCGACCCGTGCAACGACAACGACGACTGCGAAAGCCGCTTCTGCGTCGCGGCGCTCGACGATCCGCGCATCAAGTACTGTTCGTCGCGGTGCGACCCGGACGAGCCGATCGCGGAGCAGTGCGATCCGCCGCTCGGCCGGTGCGTCGCCGCCGACGGGGGCGAGCCGGCGTGCCACTACACCGGGATCACGCCGGGCGCGCAGGGCGCCGACTGCACCGACGGCAGCGAATGCCGCTCCGGCGCGTGCGACCCCGACCACGGCATCTGCGTCGAGCAGTGCGGCGACGGCCTGCCCGAGTGCCCGGAGGGCTACTCGTGCGAGTCGTTCGGCGGCGGCGTCAAGGCGTGCACGATTCCGCCGGACGGCTGCGGCTGTGCGGCCGGCGCGCGCGGCCGCGCCGCGAATCCGTGGGGGCTGGTCGGCCTCGCGCTCCTCGGGTTTTTCGCCTTGCGCCGTCGCCCCCGCGCCCGGCATTCGTGATATCGAACGGCATGCTCGACCGCCCGGAGGTCCGACGGATGCATCGCGTTTCGACAGTCTGGCTCGCGGCCGCCGCGCTGGCCGCGGGGTGTGCCGCCGACGGGGAGCCGGCGCCGGCCGACCTGGCGCGGGACACGGCCGCCGTGTCGCAGCCCGAGGGCTCGCCGCTGCTCGACACGGAGTTTCCCGGGGTGTGCGCGATCGAAGTGATCCTACCGCTCGACGAGGAGCCGCCGATTCAGGAGCGCGACCCGCGGTGGTGTTCCTGCACGCTGATCGCGGACCGCGTCGTCCTCACCGCGGCGCACTGCATCGAGGAGAACACCCGCGACGACGTGCACTGCAACGACGGGACGCCGGAAGGAACTCCGGGGCCGTGCCTCGACGACATCACCATCGCCTTCGGGCTCACGTTCGACCAGGCCAACCGCGTCGGCTTCGACGCCATCAAGATCCATCGCTACTACGACCCGGACATACCGAACGTCAACGACATCGCGCTGATCCACCTCACTGACGATCCCGGCGTCGCGCCGATCGCCATCAACGACGCGCCGCTGTCGCCCGACGTCGTCGGCAGCCAGGCCACGTTCGTCGGCTACGGCATCACCCACGCCGACCTCGAGGACTTCGGCACCCGGCGGCGGGTCGACACGCCCATCACCGCGATCGGCAGCGACACCGTCGCGGCCGGCACCGACGACACGAGCGCGTGCCGCGGCGACGACGGCGGACCGGTGTTGGCCGATCTGGGCGACGGCCCCGTGCAGATCGCGCTGCACACGGTGATCAGCGACTGCTCGCCGACCGCGCGCCGCGCGCGGGTGGACCGATTCGCGCGCGACGTGATCTAT
Source organism: Deltaproteobacteria bacterium (assembly GCA_003696105.1). Lineage (NCBI taxonomy): Bacteria > Pseudomonadati > Myxococcota > Myxococcia > Deltaproteobacteria bacterium. The sequence continues at coordinate 21,751 of RFGE01000132.1, forward strand.
CCGTTCGTCGACCGCTACAACGGCCCGTGCGCATTCGACGGCACGTGCGTCGAGTCCGGCTGCCGGTCGCCGGACCCGGATTGCGACCCATGCCTCGAGGACGGAACCTGCACGGAGGACTGCCCGACGCGCGACCCGGACTGCCCGCTCGGCGTGTTCCCCGGGGGCACATGCGAGCAGTCCGGCGAGTGCGAGCGCGGCGGTCGCTGTATCGCGGCCAAAGACGACCCGTCGTTCACCTACTGTAGCCAGCCGTGTGACCCGGCCGCGGCGGTGAGCGGCTGTCCGGCCGAGATGGAGTGCACCGACCTCGGGGACGGCACCGGGGAGTGTGAGTACACGGTGCCGTCGCCGGGCTCGCAGGGGTACCCGTGCGACTGCGCCAGCGGCACGAACTGCGAAAATCCCGGCTGCCGCTCCGGTCTGTGCGAGGAGGGCATCTGCGTCGTCGAGTGTGATTCGTCCGCCGACTGCCCGGCTCCGGCCGACCCGGACGCGGCGCCGTACGAGTGCGTCGACAGCCGGGTCAAGTCGGGGGCGCGCGTGTGCGTCGGGCGGCTGATCTCGGGCGGCGGCGGCTTCTGCGATCCGAACAGCGTCGCCGGCGCCGACCCGCGCGGTACGTGGGGTGGCCTCGCGGCGCTGGCGATCGCGGCGTTGGCGCTGGTGTGGACCGGGCGCCGCCGGCGGCGCTGACGCGCGTGCCGCGGGCTCAGCCCGCGCGCTGAGCGAACTCGGCCAGTTCGCCGCGCAGCAAGTGGCGCAACTCGTCAGGCACGAGGTGTGCCTCGTCCGGATCGACGATCAGGCCCCGGCAGGTTGGGGCGCCGCAGTGGCACGGGATCGCCAGGTGACCGGCGAACGCGTAGTCGTAGGTCAGTTCCTCTCCGGGCTGGATGTCGCGCAGCGCCGTCCACCACGGAATGGCGACCTGTAGCTCCGAGTTCCACTTGATGTCGACCTCGGTGTTCGGATCGCAGCTGTGGTTGATCCAGCGCGTCTGGTCCGTGAGGTCGTAGTAGAGCGGCGGTCCCTCGGAGCCGTCGGGGTTCGGCAGATAGCCGGGGACGATGAGTGCATATTCGTCGTCGAAGTCGTCGTCTTCGCGGTACAGGACGCCGTCGCCGACGACGACGATGTCGCCCTTGAAGAAAGGTCGCGTGGCTCGCACGCCGTACCCGTGGATGCTCGACAGGTATACTTCCAGTCCGTCCATTCGAGGCATGAGCGAAACCTACTTACACCGAAAAGGCGACGATGCCCAAGCGAATCGGCATTCTAACTGGCGGCGGTGACTGTCCAGGGCTCAACGCGGTGATCCGCGCGGTGGTCAAACACGCGCAGGGCACCTACGGCTGGGAAGTCATCGGGATCGAAGACGGCTTCAAGGGGCTGTACGAGCAGCGCTACATGGAACTCACGCGCGACAAGACGCGCGGGTTGCTCGCGCGCGGCGGCACGATCCTCGGTTCGTCGAACCGCGCGGATCCGTTCCACTATCCGCTCAAGGGACCGGACGGCAAGGTGACGCCGACGGACGTGTCGGCCACGATGCTCGAACATCTGTCCTACCTCGATCTGGCAGGGCTCGTCGCCGTCGGCGGCGACGGCACGATGCGGATCTCGAAAGCGTTCGTCGACCGCGGGTTTCCGATCGTAGGCGTCCCCAAGACGATCGACAATGACCTCGAGGCGACCGACTACACGTTCGGCTTTCAGACCGCGGTCGAGGTGGCGACCGAGGCCATCGATCGACTTCACACCACCGCGGAGAGTCACGATCGCATCATCATCTGTGAGGTGATGGGGCGGTACGCCGGCTGGATCGCAATGGTCGCGGGGCTGGCTTCGGGCGCCGACGTGATCTTGATTCCGGAGATCCCATACGACATCCGGCGGGTGATCAAGGCGTTCCACTCGCGCCACGCGCGGGGCCTCACGTATAGCATCGTCGTCGTCGCGGAGGGCGCTCGGCCGATCGACGGCGGTCACGCGGTCGCGGTCCCCTCCGACGGAACGCGGCTCGAAAAGCTCGGCGGCGCCGGCCAGCGACTCGCCAACCAGATTTGCGAGCACACCGACTACGAAGTGCGCGTGACCGTGCTCGGCCACATCCAACGCGGTGGCACTCCGACCGCGTTCGACCGGGTGCTCGGCACGCGCTACGGCGTCGCCGCGGTGGATCTGATCGAGCGCGGCGATTTCGGTAAGGTCGTCGCGCTCAAGGGCAACGAGATCGTCGCGGTCGACATGGACCAGGCCGTGTCGAAACAAAAGACGATCGATCCGCACGGCGAACTCGTCGCGGTCGCGCGCGCGTGTGGCGTGGAACTCGGCGGTTGACGCCGGCGGCGATCACTTCGTCTCCGCGATCGCCTCGAGTCGGCGCGGCGCCCCGGCGACGAGCAGCGTGTCCGAGGGCGTGAGCGGTCGGTCCGGATCGGGCAGGACCAGCGCGTCTCTCAGCAGGTCGTGCACGGCCACGATCTGGACCTGGTAGGTCTGCGGCAGCTTGAGTTCGCGCAAGGTCTTGCCGCTCCAGCTGTCTGGAACCGCCATTTCCTGCAGCGAAAATTCCGGGCCGAGCTGTTGGTATCGCAACAATCGGCCGCTCACCAGCCGCGACGCCAACCCGAGCGCGGCTTCCTTTTCTGGGAATACCGCCTCGGCGGCGCCGAGCGCGTCGACGATGCGCGCCTGCTCCTCCGACTGTACCTTGACGAAGATGTCCTTGACGCCGAGGTCGCGCAGCGCGAGCAGCGCGAGCATCGATGCGCCGAGGTTGTCGCCGGTCGACACGACGGCCGCGTCGGCATGGGGGGCGCCGAGTTCCTGCAGTACCCCTTTGTGGGTCGCGTCGCCGACGAGAGCGCGCGCGACGTGTGGGCCGACGCTGTCGACCAGCTCCTCGACTTGGTCGATCGCGAGCACGTCCTGGCCGAGATTGGCCAGCTGCAGGGCGGTGACGCGGCCGAACGTGCCGAGTCCGACGATGACGAACCGTTTCATGCAACCTCCGGTTAGCCGATCAGCAGGTCTTCGTGGGCGGGTCGCACGCGCGACGGCAGCCGCGAGCGCAACGTCAGTGCGGAAAAGAAGGACAGCAGCCCGACGCGCCCGATGAACATCAAGCAGATGAGAATCACGCGGGCCGTGCTCCACAGGGACGCGGTGAGATCCATGGACAGGCCAACGGTCCCGAACGCGCTGGTCGCCTCGAACACGATGGCGAGAAACTCGCCGCGCGCCTTCGCGGGCGGAATGTGTGCGGCGCGAATGAAATTGAGTAGCAGCAGAGCCGCCGTGATGACCGTCATCGCCATCAGCAACAGCGACACGGTGCGGTCGATCGTGCCCTGTGGGATGCCGCGGCCGCGCAGCTCCACGTAACGACGGCCGCGCATCCGCGACCACGCGAGTGCGATGAGAACGGCGATCGTGGTCGTCTTGGTGCCGCCGGCGGTGGATCCGGGCGAACCGCCGATGAACATCAGCACGATCGTCAGCATCGCGGTGTCGTTGCCGACCTGGGCGTACGAGATCGAGTTGAATCCGGCGGTGCGCGGCGTGACGGCCATGAACAGGCCGTTGGCGAGCTTGTCCACCACCGACATGTCGGCCAGCACGTTGTTCCATTCGAACACCGTGAACGCGATCCAGCCGACGCCGAGCAACACCGCGGTCGTCACGACCACCGTGGCGGTGTGGCTCGACAGGCGTGGGCCGCGGACGCGGGTTCGCAGGCTCGGCGCGAGCGCGCGGCGCCCGCGCCACCAGTGGCGCAGTTCCCATACGGACAAGAACCCGATGCCGCCGGCGACGACCAGCGCCGACACGACCAGCAGAGTCAGCGGACTGTCGGCGAAGCCGACGAGCGAGTCGGAAAAGGTCGAGAAGCCGGCGTTACAAAACGCGCTGACCGCGTGGAAGACGGCGTGCCACGCGGCGTCGGCCACGTCGAAGCGAGGCAGCCACAGCAGGAACAGTGCGAGCGCGCCGGCCGCTTCCGCGGCCAACGTGAACTTGCCGACTGCGACCGCCAGCTTGCCCAAGTCAGTATCGGCCGACGACACCAGCGGCATCGCGATCGTCTCGGTGCGCAACGACAGCCGCCGGCCCAGCGCGCCGATCAGCATGGTCGTGAGCGTGATGACGCCCAGCCCGCCAAGTTGGATGAACACGAGCAGCCACAGTTGACCGCTGCGGGTAAAGTGCGTCGCCGTGTCGACCACGATCAAGCCCGTGACGCATACGGCGCTGGTCATGGTGAACAGCGCGTCGAGAAACGACAGCGGCGGTCCCGCCTGCAGGCCCGGGATCCACATCAGCCCGGCGGTGCCGACGGCGATCAGCGCGGCGAAGCTCGTCACGATGAGAGCCGGCGGCGACAGGCGGCGCCACCACAGCCACCACGCTGGCGGGGATAGCAGCGAAAATAGGCGCAAGGACAACAGGCGCAATCGCAAGCGGAGCGGCGTCACGGGATGTGTACGAGGGCGCGGACTTCGGTGTTGCGATCGCGCGGGTGCGCGAGGGCTGCATCGACGCCCGGTGTGCGAGGGTCGGTGTGGCAGCGAGGGGCCGTCCCGCGCGCGCCGGCGCTCCTGGTCCGCGGTGCGGCGGCGACGATCGCGTCGGGCGCCGCGGACGGGTCGCGGCCGGCGGTGCCGAGGCGAACGACCGCGCGACCGCGCGGGCCGCGCGCGCCGTCGCCGGCCGGCGCACCTGCGGCGGGCCGGAACGCGGCACGCCTCGCCGTCCGCGCCGGATCCCGCTGCGCGCGGACCGGCGGGCGCGAACGGCGACACGCCTTCAACGCGTCATTCCCGGTCGCAGGGGCGACCGGCACCTCGGCTCGAGTGCGCAACGCGCGCATCATGACGTCCGCACTGTACACCAGTCGCCCGGCGCCGCGCGGGTGCCCGGCGCCGTATGGAGGCTGTTGCGCGTAGGCGCGCCAGCGAGGCTGCGAGATGCGAGGTGAGGTCCGGCGCACGCCCGTAGCGCACGAGGGCGCGTATACACATACGGTACCGAAGGGCGCGAGGACGTACGCCGCAGATCGCCTGTAGATCGCGACCGCAGCCAGCGGCTATGCGCAACCGCCTCCTAGGCGAGCGCGCCCTCGGCGGGCGGGATGCCGCGCATGACGCGCCCGTCTCGCACGTAGGACGACCCGGCGACGGCCTTGGCCAGCTTCTTGCCGGCAGCAGCCGCCTCTGCGAGGTCGTTGAACGAGCCGACGTCGCCCGCCTCGGTCGTGACCACCGCGATCGACACGGTCATGATCGGGAACTGGCGCAGCGTGCCGAACCGGTCTTTCGTCTCGATGTAGCCGCGCTCGCGATCGGCTCGGTTGTAGTAGAGCGGGACGAGGCGATCGAACTGCTGGCAGATCGCCGTGCAGATGCGGTCCACGCGGTCCGGGGACGTGGCGAACACGAAGTCGTCGCCCGCGATGTGGCCGATGAAGTCGTCGGGACCGCCCTCGGCGTGGATCACCTCGCGGATGATGTCGCCGGTCTGGCGGATCACGCCGTCCGCCTTCGCATAGCCGTAGTAGTCGTTGAACGCCTTCAGGTTGTCGAGGTCGAGATAGCAAAATGCGTGGCGGCCGCCGCCGGCGATGCGGGCCGACAACTCGCGCTCGATGGCGCTGGCGCCCGGCAGTTGCGTCGTCGGCGACGCGCTTACGTCCCGCGCGCGGCGCTCGAGGGCGCGCTCGACGCGCGCGACCAGTTCCGACGCATCGAACGGCTTGACCATGTAGTCCTCGGCGCCGATGCGGAACGCCCGAACCTTGTCGTGGGTTTCGCTGCGCGCGGACAGGAAGATGACCGGCGCCGAGCCGACCGCCGGACTCGACCGGAGCGTTTCGGCGGTCTCGAATCCGTCGCGGTCGGGCATCATCACGTCGAGGAGCACGAGGTCGGGCCGGAACCGGCGAGCTTCGGCGACCGCCGCCGCGCCGTCTGCCGCCTCGTGGACCTTGTAGCCGGCCGCTTCGAGGACTTCGCGGCAGATCATGCGGATGGTCGGATCGTCGTCGACGACGAGCACCCGCGCGGCCTGGGCCTGCCCGGCGTCGCGGATGAGTCGCTGGCACACGGCGAGCAAGCCGTCCGCCTCGATCGGCTTGGCGATCGCTTCGTCGGCGCCCCACTCGAGCGTCGCCTCGCGGTTGGCGGCCGTGTCGACCATGAGCACGGCGGCCTTCTTCGTCTCGGGATCGTGCTTGAGGATGTCGACCAGAGCGCGGGCCTCCTGGCCGATGCTCGGCGCGTCGACGAGTACCAGCGCCGGGCGGTGTTGGCGGGCGAGGGCGATCGCCTGGTAGGTGTCGCGCGCCTCGACCACGCGGTGGCCCGCCTCCATCAGCACGCCCTTGACGATGAACGTCGTGTAGTCGTCCACACACGCGACCAGGATGGTCGACGCCAACTCCGCCGGGACCGCGGTGGCGTCGCGCGCGCGCGACACGTCCGCTTCGCGCTGCACTTCGGCGGCCGGCGCCGCGGGCAGTGTGAACACGAACTTGGTGCCGTCGTCGCGCGAGTCGACCCAGATGCGCCCTCCGTGCGCCTCGATGATCGCGCGGGAAATCGCCAGCCCCAGGCCGGTGCCGCCGACTCGCCGGCTGTCGGAGTCGCGAATCTGCTCGAACTTGTCGAACACGCGCTCGCGCGCGTCCTGGGGGATCGGCTCGCCGTTGTTGTAGACGGACACGCCGACGTGACTCGACGCGACGGACGGACCGAAGACTTCGACGTCGATGCGGCCGCGTTCGGGTGTGAACTTGATCGCGTTCGACAGCAGGTTGTTGAGGACCTGCGCGAGTCGATCGGGATCGCCGATGATGCGAATGTCGCGCGCTTCGAACTCGGCGCGCAGGTCGACGCCCTTGGCGTCCGCCGCCCCGCGATAGCGCTCGACCGCGTCGGCCGCCAGCTCGTCGAGCAGCACGTCGCGAAAGTGCATCGGCATGCCGCCGGTCTGCGACCGCGCCACGTCGAGCAGATCGTCGACGATCACGTTCAGGCGCGCGCACGAGTCGCGCGCCATTTGCAAATAGCGGCGCTGCTTCGGCAACACCGGGCCGACGTATTCTTTCAGGACGATGTCGAGCGCCCCGGTCACGGAGGTCAGCGGCGTCCGCAACTCGTGGGACACGACCGACACGAACTCGTCCTTGCGGCGATCGAGCGCCTTGGCCTCGGTGATGTCGCGCAGGACGACCACCACGCCGACGAGCCGGCCGTCGGCGGCGCGCACCGGCGACACCGTCGAGTGCAGCACCTTGTCGCCGAGCTTGAGCTCCTCGCGCAGCGTCTCGTCGGCGCCGGTGGCCGGCGCCGCAGCGGGGGTCGCGACGAGGTCGAACGGGTAGAAGCCGAGCCGCTCCTTGAGGTACTGGCGGTCGACGGCGGCGTCCGCCGGAATGCCGAGCATCGCGCGCGCGGCGGGGTTGATGCGCACGATCTCGCGGTCGGCGTCGCTGAGGATCACCCCGTCGGCCATGGTCTCGACCATGCGGTCCAGGAGGCGAATCGTGTCGTCGTGCGGGTGCAAAGATCCCCTAAACCGTAGGCGGCATCACTATTGTAGCAGGCGCCGTCGCGGTCGGGCTGTCCGGGATGTCCCAGCAACCCATGGAAACCGCACGCTTTGCGCAAAATCGGGGGATCGGGTCACCGGACGACGGTGCCCTCGAGGCGCGCGTAGACGCCGCCGTGCGCGATCAGCTCGTCATGGCTGCCGCGCTCGACGATGCGGCCGCGTACGAGCACGACGATCTCGTCCGCGCGCCGCACGGTGGACAGCCGGTGGGCGATGACGAGGCTGGTGCGCCCGGCCATCAGCTCGGCGACGCCGCGCTCGATCAGGCGCTCGGCTTCCGGGTCGACGTGTGCGGTCGCCTCGTCGAGCACGAGCACCTCCGGGTCGCGCACCAGCGCGCGCGCAAACGCGATCAGCTGGCGCTCGCCCGCGGAAAAGTTGGCGCCCCGTTCGGCCACGGGCGCGTGGATGTCCACCCCGCGGCGCGCCAGCACCCGGTCGGCGCCGACGCGCGCGAGGGCGGCTTCGACCTGCGCGTCCGTTGCGTCGGGAGCGCCGATGCGAACGTTGTCGGCGATCGTGCCCGAGAACAGGAACACGTCCTGGGACACGACGGTGACGAGGCGGCGCACGACCGGCGCGGGCAAGCGAGAGATGTCGCGCCCGCCGACGTAGATCGCGCCTCGGTCGGGGTCGTACAGGCGCGCGAGCAGCCGGATCAGCGTGGACTTGCCAGAACCGGTCGGTCCGACGACGGCCACCGTATGCCCGCGAGGGACCGCCAGCGACACGCCGCGCAACACCGGCTCGTCGGGCCGGTAGCCAAAGGTGACGTCGCGCAGCTCGATGGCGGGCGCGCCGGGCCGCGGCGGCGGGATGCGGCCGCCGGCCGCGTCGGCGTCCGGCTCGCCGGCGACCGGCGCGTCGGGTTCGTCGGTCGCCATGAGTCGATGAATGCGCTCGGTGGCGGCCATCGCCGACTGCATGACGGTGTACTTGGCCGACATGTCGCGCACCGGCACGAAGAACTTGTTGACGTACTCGATGAACGCGACGACCAGGCCGACGGTAACGCCGCCGTGGCCGATCTGCCCGGCGGCGTACCAGGCGCCGAGCGCGACCGCGACCGTGCCGATCGCCTCGACGAGCGCATACAGGGTGACGTCGGCGCGGATGGCTCCGAGATAGGCGTCTCGATGGGCCGCGTTGAGCGCATTGAATTCGGCGTGCGACTGTCGCTCGCGCGTAAACAGCTGCACGACCTTCAGGCCGTTGAGGTGCTCGGACAGGTGCGCGTTCATCGCCGCGAGCTTGACTCGGATCTCGCGGAACGACGTGCGCATCAGCCGGCGCGCGTACTCGACCACGCCAGCCAGCAGCGGCACCGTCAGCAGGGTGAGCAGCGCGAACGCCCAGTTGAGGTAGAGCATCATGCCGACGATGGCAGCGAGCTTCACGACGTCGGCGACCAGCGTCACGACGCCGGATGCGAACATTTCGTTGATGCTCTCGATGTCGGATGTCATGCGCGTGAGCAATCTGCCGACCGGCATGCGATCGAAAAACGCGGCGCGCTGGTGGAGCACGTGGCCGTACAGTTGTACGCGCAAATCGCGCATCGACCGCTGGCCGAGCAGTGTGAGCGCGTACAGCTGCGCGAACATCGCGGCCGATTGCAGCACCACCAGCGCCATGAATCCGGCGGCGACCCCCGCGAGACCTGCCGTGTCGCCCGCGAGGATGTAGTCGTCGATCGCCAGCTTGATCACGAGCGGCTGCGCCATCTCGAACGCGACCGACAGCAGCATCATCGCCATCGCGCCGACGAGGAGCAGCCAGTGCGGGCGCACGAACCCCCACACCCACCGCATCAGGCGGGCGTCGTACGCCTTGCCGAGGACCTCCTCTGGCGCGACGCCGCGTGCGGACGGGGCGGCCGGCGCGGTCACGCGACCCCCTCGGCGCCGGCGTCGGCGTCCTCGAACTCGGTGCGGTACAGGTCCGCGTACACGCCGCCGGCGGCGAGCAACTCGTCGTGGGTGCCGGTGGCGACCACGCGGCCCTCGTCGAGGACGACGATCCGGTCGGCGCGGCGGATCGCCGCGATCCGGTGCGAGATCAACACGGTCGTGCGACCGCGCATCACCTCGTCGAGCTGAGCGAGGATCTCGCGTTCGGTCTGCGCGTCGACGGACGACAGCGAGTCGTCGAGGATCAGCACGCGCGGCTCGGCCGCGATCGCGCGGGCGAGCGCGACGCGCTGCCGCTGGCCGCCCGACAGGGTGATGCCGCGCTCGCCGACGAGCGTGTCGAGCCCGTTCGGCAGCGCGGCGAGGTCGCGGTCCAGCCCCGCGGCGTGGGCGGCGCGGCGGATGCGCACGTCGTCGTTCGGATCGGCGCCCGCGTGTGCGAGGCCGTGGCGGATGTTGTCGGCGATCGTCGTCGAAAACAGGTACGCCTCCTGCGGAGCGTAGCCGATCGCGCGCCGCAGCGACGCCAGCGGCAGCGTCGTGATGTCGCGGCCGTCGAGGAAGATGTGGCCGGGCGGCGTCTCGATCAGGCGCGGCAGCGTCTCGACCAGCACCGATTTGCCCGCGCCGGTCCGGCCGACGAGCGCGGTGACACTGCCGGCCGGCAGCGCCAGCGATACGTCGTCGAGCACGCGGCGGCCGTCGACCTCGACGCTCAGATGGCGGATGTCGATGTCGCCGCGCACGTGCTCCGGCGGCAGGTCGGGGCCGGAGCCGTCGACGATGGTCGGCTCCGCGTCCAGCAGGGCGGCGAGCCGCTTCCACGCCGCGATCCCGCGCTGAAACAGCGACAGCATCCAACCGAATGCCAGCGTCGGCCACACGAGCAGCGCGAGGTACGCGTTGAACTGGACGAGCTGGCCGAGGTCGATGCGCCCATCGACATAGGCGTGGCCGCCGACGTACAGCACGACGACGACGCTCACCGAGCCGAGTCCGCCCAGCAGCGGCATGAGCTGGCCGCGCAAAAGCGTCACGCGCATGTTCTTGCGCAACAGATCGTCGGCCATGCGCGCGAATCGCCGCTCGCGTTCCGGCTCGGCCGTGTAGGCCTTGATCACGCCGATGCCGCCGAGGTCTTCCTGCACGGCGGCGGACACGCGACCGAGGTAGTCCTGCACGTCGCGGCTGGACCGGTACAGGCGGCCGGCGAACCCCCGGCCGACGAGAACCATGAGCGGGTAGGGCAACAGCGCCCACAGGGCGAGGCGGGCGTCGATGCCGAACATGAGCGCGACGCCGGTGCCGAACAGGAACGTCGTGTTGACGACGTTGAGCACGCCGGGCCCCCACATCGCCCGCACCGTCTGGACGTCTTGTGTGAGGCGCGACATCACGTCGCCGACCGGGTATCGCCGGAAAAAGGACGGCGGTTGCCGCAGCAGGTGCGCGAACAGGTCCGAGCGCAGGTCGTACTCGGCCTTGCGCGCCGCGTTGAACAGGAGGATGCGCGACGCGATGCGGAACGTCGCCTGCGCCGCGGCGAAGGCGATCATCGCGACGGCCAGCGGCGGGACGGCGTCCGACGGCGCCGGGCCGCGCAGCGCCTCGATCGTGCGCCCGAGCAGGTACGGCACGACGAGCGCGAGCGCGGAGGTCGCGACGAGTGCGGCGCAGCCCAGGGCCACCGCGCGCCGATAGCGGCGCAGGTAGGTCCAAGGAGTGCGGGAGGATGCGGCCACGATGTCGTCTATAGCCCGGATTGCCGTACGGTTGCCGGGGCCGGCCGGCGGCCGCGCGCGGCGCGCGAGCAATCCGGACGAAAACCCACGGGGTGCGTTGAAGCGCGCGACGCGCGCGCGGTAGCATCCTAACGCTCCCGAAACACACAAAAAACCGGGAAAGGCGGGACATGGCCGAGTACGAGCAGTACCTTGCGACCCTCGACTCCGATCCGAACGACGAGGCGGCGCTGCGCGCGCTCGAAAGCCTCGACAACGGTGAGCTCGATACTCCAGAGGCGGCGGTGGCGCTCGAGCGGGCGCGCGCGCAGCTGCGCGAGCGCGGGGAACTCGAAGTCGTCGCGCGGTTGTTCGACGTGGAGATCGCTGCGGTAGGGGATCGCGCCCGCAAGGCCGATCTGCTGCTGGCGAAGGGCAAGCTGTACGCCGACGACCTGCTCAATGAGCAGACCGCGGTCGAGTGTTTTCGGCAAGTGCTCGCGCTGCGCCCGGAGGACGCCGACGCCAGCGAGACGCTCGCGCAACTCGACCTGGTGCGCGACAACTGGCGCAAGATCGCCGACAAGTACGTCGACGAGGCGAAGGCGTCGACGGACCGTCAGCTCACGACGTCGCTGTACCTGTCGGCCGCCGAGATGTGGGCGCGCTACGAGCCGGAGTCGGACCAGGTCGAACGGTATCTGCGGAAGGCGCTCGAGGTCGAGCCGCGCAACCGGCGCGCGGCGTTGCACCTCGAGCGGCTGTTGCGGCGGGCCGGCCGCTGGCAGGACCTGGCGGCGCTGCTCGAGCAGCGCGCCGACGCCGCGGCCGTCAAGGAAGAGCGCAGCCAGGCGCTGCTGGCGCTCGCCGATGTCGCCAAGACCCGCCTGAACGACCCGCAGCTCGCCATCGACTGCATGAAGAAGTTGGTCGCCCAGGACCCGGCCCATCCGCGGGCGCTCGCGATGCTGGCCGACCTGTACGAAAAGGAGCAGAACTGGTCCGCGCTGGTGATGCTGTATACCAATGCGCTCAAGGCGCGGCGCCGCAGCGTCGACACGGAGCCCGAAACCGGCATCCTGCTGCAGATCGCGATGCTGCACTGGAAGCGGCTCGGCAACCCGGACGCGGCCGAGGAGTACTTCCGCCGCATTCGCAAGGCGGAGCCGGGCCACCCCGCGGCGCTCACGTTCTATCGCGAGTACTACACGGCGCGCGGCGAGGCGGCCAAACTCGTGCAGGTTCTGCGGCAGGCGCTCAAGGCGACCGCCGACGACGACCTCCGCCGCGACCTGTCGATCGAAATCGCGCGGCTGTCCGACTCCGAGCTGGCGAACGCGGACAAGGCGATCGAGGCGTGGAAAGGCGTGCTGCGGCGCGAGCCGGACAACGCGGAGGCGCGCGCCGCGCTCGAGCGGCTGTACCGCGCGACCGAGAAGTGGAACGCGCTGCTCGACCTGATCAAAGACGAGATCGATCGACTGCCGCCCGACGATGTCGACCGGCGAGTGAGCCGACTCGAACAGGTCGTCGAGATCTACCGAGATCGGCTGCATCTCGACGTCATGGTGATCAACACCTACAACACGATCCTGCAGCTCCAGCCCGGCAACCGCGCCGCGCTCGACGCGCTGGCCGCCAAGTACGAGCAGCTCGGCCGGTGGAACGACCTGATCGCGGTGTGGGCGCGCATGGCCGAGTTGCCGGATACGCCGTCGGACGAGCGCGTCGAACTGCTGCGCAAGACGGCGTCGCTGTGGGCGGATCGGTTCGGCAACTATGCGCAGGCGATCAAGCCGCTCGAACAGCTGCTCGAACTGCGCCCGGAGGACCGGGACGCGATCGCGAAGCTCAAGGAGATCTACGCGCGGCGGCGCCAATGGCGCGCGCTCATCCGGTTGATGGAGCGCGAAACGCAGCTTTTGCCCGCCGACCAGCGGCGCGCGCACCTGGTGGATATCGCGCGGCTAGCGTCTGACCGGCTCGGCGATCCGGCGCTGTCGATCGGCGTGTGGAATCGTGTGCTCGAACTCGACCCGGACGACGCGGAGGCGCTCGAGTCGCTCGCGCACCTGTACGAACGCAACAAGCGCTACCTGGCGCTCGCCGAGGTGCTGCACCGGCAACGCGCCGCGATCGGCGACACCGATCCGGCGGCGGCAATCGGCGTCCTCGAACGCCTCGGTGCCGTGTACGCCGAGCGGCTCGGAGCGGCGGACCAGGCAGTGCCGGTGCTGCGAGAAATCCTCGCGCTGGATCCAGGGCACGCGCGGGCGCTGCGCCAGCTGCGCGAACTGCTCGTAGCGGCCGGCGACGCCGACGCGCTCGAGGCGCTGTACAGGGACGTCGGCCGGTTCGACGAACTGGTCGACGTGCTGTCGGGACTCGCCGACCGGGCGGAGGGGGACCGCAAGCTGGCGTTGCTCGAGCGCACCGCCGCGATTGCCGAGCAGCACGTCGCCCATCCCGAAAAGGTCGCGCGCGCCTACGAGCGGATCCTCGCGGTCGATCCCGCACACCGCCGGGCGGCCGCCGCGCTCGTGCCGATCTACGAGCGAACGCAAAAGTGGGCGCGCCTGCTGGCGATCTACGAGGTGCTGCTGGGTCACGCGACTGACGTGGACGAACAGTTGCGGCTGCATCTCGCGATCCGCAAACTCGCCGAGGAACGCCTCGGCTCGAAGGCGCTCGCGTTCCAGTGGGCGGCGCGCGCATACGAGTTGGCGCCGGCGGATGCCGCGTTGCTCGAAGACCTCGAGCGGCTCGGCGCCGAGGCGGACGCATGGCAAGAGGTCGCGGCGGTGCTCGACCGGCGGCTGCAAGCGCAGGATCTGCCCGACGACGAGCGGCTGCGGCTGTTGCGCGAACTCGGGACGATTGCGTCGACGCGGCTGCACCGCCCCGACGACGCGCGCCGGTACTACGAAGGCGTGCTGGCGATCGCGCCGGACGACGAGGCGGCGATCGCGGCGCTCGAGCGGCTGTTCGCGGAGCAAGGCCAGTGGCGCGACCTGTTGGACGTCTACCGCCGGCGGGTCGCGCTGACCGACGACGACGGCGCGCGGCTGGACCTGCTGTTCAAGATCGCGTTTCTCGAAGAAGAGCGGCTCGGCGACCTCGACGCGGCCGCGGCGACGTATCGCGAGATCCTGGACATCGACGCCGGCTCCCCGCGCGCGCTGCGAGCGCTCGAAAAGGTGGAGGAGGCGCGCGGTGACGCGGGCGGACTGGCCGACGTGCTCGAGCGGCAGCTCGCGCTCGCCGGCGAGCCGGAGGCGCAGGTCGGACTCCTGTTGCGCCTCGGCGCCCTGTACGAGAGCAAGCTCGGTCGGCGCGCCGATGCGTTGGCGGGGTATCGCCGGGCGCTGGAGCTGTCGCCGACCAATCGGCAGGTGCACGCGGCGCTCGAGCGGTTCCTCGTCGCGCCGGCCGACGTCGACCACGACGAACGCGCGGACGTCGCGCGGCTGCTGTTGCCGGTCTACGAACAAACCGACGAGCCGGCGAACACCGCGCGCTGCCTGGAGATCTTGCGCGACGCGACGGACGACGCGGCTCAGCGCTTGGCGTTCGACCGGCGGCTGGCGGCGCTGTACGCGGGGCGCCTCGGCGACGCCCGCAGCGCCTACGAGGCAGCGATGCGCGTGGTGGAAGCGGCGCCGGACGATCGCGACGCGCGCCGCACGGCGATCGACTGCGCCGTCGCGGCGGACGCGCTCGACGACGCCGCGAACCGGCTCGACGCGCTCGCGGCGGACGCGGAGGCGGTGGACACGGCGACTCGCCGGGCGATCGCCGTCGACGTGGCGACGATCTACGACGACCGGCTCGGTCAGATCGACCGCGCCGAGGCGGCGTGGAAGCGCGTGCTCGAACTCGATTCGGCGTGCGCGGCCGCGTACGACGCGCTCGACCGCATCTACCGTGGCGCCGAGCGGTGGCGGGAACTGCGCGACCTGTTGTTGGCGCGGGAGCAACAGCTTCACGACGCCGAGCGCCGCAAGGACCTGTTGCTGCAGGTCTGCGATCTCGACGAGGGAGTGCTCGACGATCCGGACGCCGCGATCGACATGTACCACCGAGTGCTCGAACTCGACCCCGGGGTGATCCGCGCGTACAAAGCGCTCGAGCGCCTGTACGAGGCGAAGGAGGCGTGGCCGGAGCTGGACGCGACCATCGAGCGCGAGCTGGACCACCTGGATCCCGCGGACGACAAGTTGCGCATGCAGCGGGTCGCGCTGCTGTATCGCCGCGCGGTGTTGCACGCCCGCGCGCTCGACGATCCGGCCGGAGCCATCGACCTGCTCGAGCAGGTCGTGGAGCTGGCGCCCGGGCACACGGACGGCCGCGAGCTGCTCGAGGAGCTGTTGCCCAATGCGGAGCAGCGGCTGCGCGTGGCGCGCATCCTCGAGCCGCTGTACCGCGCCGACGGCCTGTGGCGGGACCTGGTGCTGGTGCTGCGCGCGCAGCGCGAGTTCGCGGCGACACCCCGCGAGGCGGTCGACCTGTTGGCGCAGGTCGCGCAGATCGAATCGGAAAACCTGGGTCACGAGCGCGGCGCGTTCGCGACGTGGTGCGAGGCGCTGCGAACCGATCCGTCCGACCCGCGCCCGCGCGAGGCGCTCCGGCGGCTCGCCAAGCTGCTCGACCGGTGGCCGGACGCCGCGGCCGCGTGGGAGGCTGCGGTCGATGCGGCCGATCCCGCCGATGTCGGCCTGCGTGCGGCGCTGTTGACCGAACTGGCCGCGATGTACGACGGCCCGCTCGGCGACGGGGACCAGGCTATCGCCGCGTACCGGCGGCTGCTGGACGTCGATCCGGGCAACCGGGACGTGGTGGACCGCGCCGCCGCCGCGCTCGAGCGCCTGTACACCGACCGCCAACAGTGGTCGGATCTGCGCGACATCCTGCGGCGCCAGGCCGAATGGGCGGACACGCCGGCGCGCCGCCGCGAGCTGCTCGCCCGGGTCGCCCGCCTCGAAGAGGTCGAACTGGGCGACGCGGACGCCGCGATCGCCGCGTGGCGCGATCTGCTCGTCGACGTTCCGGACGACGCCGAGGCGCTCGACGCGCTCGAACGGCTGTTGGCCGCTCGCGAGGCCTGGCACGAACTGATCGACGTGCTGCGCCGCCGCGTCGACCTCGCCGGCGATGCCGCCGAGCGCAAGGCACAGCTGCGGCGGATTGCTTCGCTGTACGAGCGCGAACTGGGCGACGCACACGAGGCGATCGCCGCGCACCTCGAAGTGCTCGATCACAGTCCGGACGATCGCGAGACGCTCGCGGAGTTGGCCCGCCTTTACCGCGAGGCCGAGCGGTGGACGGATCTGCTGGAAGTGACCGAGCGGCGGCTCGCGCTCGCGCAGGATCCGCTCGAGATCGCCGAGCATACCCACGAGCTGGCCGACCTGCTCTTTCACCGGCTCGGCCGCGGCGCCGAGGCGCTCGAGCGGTACGCGGCGGTCCTGCGCGCCAACCCGGCGCACGTCGCGGCGCTCGCCGCGGTGGAGTCCATGGTGGACGACGACGCGCTGCGCCGCCGCGCGGCCGACGTGTTGCAGCCGCTGTACGAGGCGCACGCCGAGCACGCGAAACTCGCGGGGCTGCTCCAGCGGCTGGCCGAGTCGGTCGACGATCCACGCGAGCGGGTCCGCTGTCTCGCACGGGTAGCCGAATTGCGCGAGCACATGCTCGACGACGCCCACGGCGCGTTCGATGCGTATGCGCAGCTGCTGCCGGACGCGCTGGCGGAGCCGGAGCTGGCGCACTACATCGACGAACTCGAGCGCCTCGCCGCCGAGCAGGGGCGCATGGAGGAGTTGATCGAGGTGTTTCGCGCGATCGCGCCGGATGTGTTCGACGGCGATCTGCAGCGGCGGATCTATCTCGACATCGCAGACCTGGCGCGCGCGGTGTTGCGCGACGACGAGGTCGCGCGCGGCTACTACCAGCTCGTGCTCGACGCACAACCGGACGATCCGCGCGCGATGGCGGCGCTCGAGGCGATCTACCGCGACGCGGGGGAACACGCGCGCCTGTACGACGTGCTCGCGCGCAAGGCGGAGACGATCGGCGATGACATCGACGCCAAGGCGGCGGCGCTGGCGGAGGCCGCTCAGCTGTGCGCCGACCACCTCGGCCGAACCGACGACGCGATCTTGCACTGGGAGCAGGTGCTCGAACTTCTGCCGAACGACGCGCGGGCGGCGTCGGCGCTCGAGAAGCTGTACACGGAGGGATCGCGCTGGCACGATCTGGCCGACCTGCTGCAATGCCGCCTCGGCTTCGCCTACAGCGTGCCGGAGGCGGTTTCGCTGCAGTTCCGGCTCGGCCAGTTGTACGAGCGCGAGCTGAGCGATCCGGACGCGGCGGTCACCGCGTACGCGGCGACGCTCGGCGGCGACCCGAACCACGCCGAGGCGACGGCGGCGCTCGAGCGATTGCTCGACGATCCCGGCACGCGCGCGGCGGCGGCGACGGTTCTCGAGCCGGTCTACGTGGCGCATCAGGACTGGGCCAAGCTCGTGCGCATCTACGAGATCAAGCTCGACGCGGCCGAGGAGCCGGCGGAGCGGCTCGCGCTCACGCGCTACATCGCGAGGCTGCAGGAGGAACAGCTCGAGGACCTCGAGGAGGCGTTCCGGTGGTACGGCCGGGTGTTGCGCGAGACGCCGTCCGATGCGGCGGTGCGCGACCAACTCGCGCGGCTGGCGACGATTCTCGAAAACTGGAGCGACTACGCCGCCGTGTTGCAGGAGGTGCTGGACGACGCGCTCGGCGACACGGAGGACGTGCGGACGATCGCACTCGCGCTGGCGGACGTCTACGACCGCCGGCTCGGCGAGGTCGAGCGCGCACACGCGGCGTACCGGCGCGCGCTGCGGGTGAGGCCGGACGACCGCGACACGTTCGCCCGGCTCGAGGCGATGCTGTCCGGCGCGGAGCGCTGGTTTGCGCTGGTCGACGTGTACGAGCAGGCGCTCGCCGACGCGTCGGACGACGCGTGGCGGATCGAGCTGCTGGCGCGGACGGCGCGCGTGCAGGAGGAGCGGTTGCAGGACGTCGACCG
Organism: Deltaproteobacteria bacterium; assembly: GCA_003696105.1. Lineage (NCBI taxonomy): Bacteria > Pseudomonadati > Myxococcota > Myxococcia > Deltaproteobacteria bacterium. The sequence continues at coordinate 40,068 of RFGE01000132.1, forward strand.
CGCGATCGAAGCGTACCGCGCGATCGTGGACATCGACCCCGGCCACCGGCCGGCGCTCGACGCGCTCGACCGCTTGTACGCTGCCAGCGGCCAGTGGTACGAGCTGGCCGAGTTGCTCGGTCGCCGACTCGCCGGCGCGCAGGACGATCGGGAAGCCGCCGCCCTGCGGCTGCGACTCGCCGAGCTGCTGGAGAGCCAGCTCGACGACGCCGCGGGGGCGATCGACCACTACCAGACGGTGCTGGCCGGCGGCGGGGCGGAAGCGGACGAAGCGCTCGCGGCGCTCGAACGGCTCGTGCAGGAGCCGGACCACCAAGATCGCATCGCGCGCATCCTCGAGCCGCTGTATCGGGAGCGGGACTGGTGGCAGAAGCTCGTCGTCCTGCTGCACGACGCGCGGCTCCCGCACGTCGACGATCCCGGCGAACGGGTCGCGATGCTGCGCGAGATCGCGCGCATTCACGAGACCCGCGGGGGCGATCCGCGGCTGGCGCTCGCCGCGTTGGCGCGCGCGTGGAAGGAGGACGTCACCTCCGACGAGGTCTACGCGGAGTTCGAGGCGCTCGCGGCCAAGTTGGGCGCGTGGGACGAACTGATCGCCGCGCTCGAGGAGGGCATCGACGGCAACTACGACTTCGACGTTGTCGCCAAGATTCTCGCGCGCATCGCGGAACTCCACGAAACGCGCCGGCACGACAACGCCAAGGCGATCGACGCGTGGCGCCGGTTGCTCGAGGTGAGCGACGAGGACGCGGTCGCTCTTGCGGCACTGGATCGGCTGCTCGGCGCGGAAGGGCGTGCGGACGAACGGGTCAAGATCATCGAGCGACGCGCGGAGCTGGCGGACGACGACGTCCAGCGCAAAGACTTCCTGTACCGGATCGCCGAGATTCACGAGACCGCACTCGGCGACGTCGACCATGCGATCGCCACGTGGCGGACCGTGTTGAACCTCGACGACGAGGACGAGCGCGCGCTCGACGCGCTCGAGCGCCTGTACCGCGCGACCGGGAACGACGCCGAGTTGGCGCTGATTTTGGGCCGCAAGATCGAGATCGCCGGCGACGCGGCTACACGGCGCGGATTGCGGCTCGCCGCCGCCGACCTGTACGACCAGCGGTTAAATGATCCCTACGAGGCGATCGCGCAGCTGCGCGCCGTGCTCGACGACCAGCCCGACGACGCGGAGGCGCTCGCGCGGCTCGACGAGGTGCTCGCGCGCGAGAAGATGTGGACGGACCTGGTGGAGGTCATCGATCGGCGCGCGCAGCTCGACGCGGCGAACCGGGCGGACCTCGCCTACCGCGCCGCCGCCGTGGTCGAGCGGGAGTTGATGGAGGTCGACCGCGCGGTGGAGCGCTACGCGGCCGTCCTCGACATCGATCCGAGCCACGCGGACGCGCGCGCCGCGCTCGAGCGCCTTTCGGCGCAGGAGGACACGATGGCGGCCGCGGCGGCGGCGCTCGAGCCGATCTACCGGGCCGAGGGAGCGCACGATGCGCTGGCCGAGCTGTACGAACGGCGAATTGCGGCGGCGACCGGGGGCGATCCGAGCGAGCGGCTCGCGCTGATTGCGGCGCTGGCGGAAGTGCACGAACTCAGCCGCGCCGATCTGGACGCTGCATTCGCGACCTGGGCCCGGGCGCTCGCGGACCATCCGGACGAGCCGCAGGTGCGCGCCGAACTCGAACGCCTGGCGCAAGCGCGCGGCGCGTGGGGCGAACTGGCGGATCTGTACGCGCGCGCGGCCGACGCGACCGGCGACGCGGAGTTGGAGTACGCCTACCGCGCGCAGGAGGCTCGGATCTACGAGGAAGCGCTCGGCGACTTGGAGCGGGCGGCCGCCGCGTACGCGCGCGCGCTCGACCTGGCGATCGACGAACGCGAGCCTCTGGCCGCGCTCGACCGGATTTACGAGCGGGCGGGGCGGTGGGCCGAATTGGCGGGCGTGCTCGCGCGGGAGGCGGAGGTCCACATGGACGAGGCGCGACAGGCCGAACTGCTGTATCGGCTCGGCGACGTGCGCGAACGGCAACTGGCCGACGCGGCCGGCGCCGTCGATGCCTATCGCGACGTTCTCGATCGCGACCCGGCCCACGGTGCCGCACGCGCCGGGCTCGAGCGACTGCTGTCGTCGGATGCCGAGCGCGGCCAGATCATCGCGATCTTGGAGCCGCTGTACGAAGCTGACGGCGACTACGTTCGGCTTGCCGACCTGCTGGGCGCCAAGCTTGGCATCGTCGACGATGCGTTCGAGCGGGCGCAGATCTACGCGCGCCTCGCCGAGATCGCCGAACACCGCCTCGGCGATCCGGTCCGCGCGCTGGACGCCACCGGCGGCTGGCTCGCCGAGGATCCGCGCTCCCCGGAGGCGCTCGCGCAACTCGACCGCCTTGCCGATGCGACCGGCCGCTGGGGCGAGGTCGCCGCACGGCTCGCGGGCGTGATCGATTCGCTCGACGACCCGGACGTGCGCCGCGCGCTGCAGATGCATCTAGGCGACGTGCAGCTCGATCGCGTCGGTGACGCGGCGGCGGCCGAGGTGACGTTCCGCCGCATCGTCGACGACGATCCCGACAGCGACGATGCGCTCGCTCGCCTCGAGAGAATCTACCGCGATCGCGGTGACGCGGCCGCTGTCGCCGACATTCTGATGCGGCGCGTGGGGTTGTCGTACGACCCGCAGGCCAAGCGCCGCCAACTCGTGGAGGTCGCCCAGCTTCGCGAACAGATCGGCGACGTACAAGGTGCGGAAGCGGCGTGGCGACAGGTGCTCGACCTCGACGAGGGGGATCGCGATGCCCACGCGCAACTCGCGCGGCTGTACGAGCAGCAGCAGCGCTGGGCCGACCTGATCGACATCCTCGGTGTCGCCGCGCGGTTCGCCGGCGACGCGGACGCCGAGCGCGCGCTGCGGGTTCGCATCGCGCGGCTGTACGCGGATGCGGTCGGCGACATGGACGCGGCGGCCGACGCGTGGCAGGCGGCGGTCGACTTGCGGCCGGACGACCTGGACGCGCTGGAACAGCTCGAGCGCGTCCACGCGGCGCGCGGCGACTGGCTGTCGGTTCAGGACGTGCTCATGCGCCGGCTCGACGCGGTGTCCACGAACGCCGAGCGCGCGGCGATCTACCGCCGATTGGCCGCCGTCGCCGAGCAGCACCGGGACGCGCCGGACGACGCGATCGGCCATTTGATGCAGATCCTCGACCTCGACGGCGCCGATCTGTCGGTGTACGCCGACCTCGAGCGGCTGCTGGCGGCTGCGGAACGCTGGCACGATCTGGTCGAGCTGTACCAGCGCGCCGCGGAGGTCGCCGGGACGCTGGGCGACGCCGGGCGCGAGATCGACTACCTGGCCAAGGCGGCCGATGTGTGGGAGGAGCGCCTCGACGCGCCGGATGCCGCGGCCGAGATCCTCGAGCAGATCTTGGCGCGCGATCCGAACTACGTGCCGGCACTCAGCCGACTCGCGCGCATCTACGAGGCGGCGGCCGACTACGACCGGTGCAGCGACGTGCTGCAACGGGCGCTGGCGCTCGGGCCGCAGGGCACGGACGCGGCGGACCTGTACTTCCGGCTCGGCGAGATGGCGAGGCATCGCGGCGACGACGACGAGCAGGTGGCCGGCTACTTCGGCGAGGCGCTCAAGCACGACGCGGCACACCCGCCGACCGTGCGCGCGGTCGAGGCGATCGCGCGGGACCGCGAGGACTGGCCGGTGGTCGCCGACATGCTCGGACGGCGGCTGTCGTTCGAGACCGACCCGGCCGTCCGCCTCGACGTGACGCTCGAACTCGCGGATCTGTACCGGACGCGGCTCGGCCAGCCCGACGCGGTGATCCCGCTACTCGAGCAGGCGGCCGCGGCGGCGCCTGACGACGAGCGAGTCGCCGCGCCGCTGGCGGACCTGTACTACGCCGCCGGCCGCTACGCAGACGCGCGCCCCGTGTACGAGCGGCTGGCGGACGCGGCGAAGGCGGCGCGCCGGATGAAAGACGTCGCGCGTTATCGCCAGCGGCTCGGTGCGATCGCCGAGGCGCTCGGCGACGTCGACGCGGCGCGCGCGGCCTACGAGGAAGCGTTCCGCGTCAATCCGACCGACGTGGTCACGATGGCCGGTCTCGGCCGGCTGTACCTGGCGGCGCAGCAGTGGGAGAAGGCGCGTCGCGTGTACCGGTCGATGGTGCTGCAACAGATCGATCCGTCGCTCGGCATCTCGAAGGCCGACGTCTACCTGGCGCTGGGCAACATTCACGTGCAGCTCGGCGAACCGGCCAAGGCCAAAGGCATGTACCAGCGAGGGCTGGAGCTGGCGCCCGACCACCCGGAGCTGTCGCGCGCGCTGGCGGCGCTGGAGGGGTGATGCGCGCGGAGGCAACGGTACGGCGGCGGTCGCTGCCGCAGCGGGCGCGCGCACGGATCCGCACGGCGCGGGCGCGGGTCGGGCTGGCGCTCGCGGTGGCCGGTGCGGCGGCGTGCGGCGGTCGGGCGCCGGCGGCTGCGCCGGGACCGGCGCCCGCGGCGACGGCGCGCTCGCAACCGGATGCGGGCGTGCCGGACGCCGCGCCGCCGGTCGACTACGCGGAGATCGAACTCGGAAGCGCACAGCCGGTTTTGCCGCTTCTCAAGGTGGGCGCCGAGCGGATCGGCTGCACGCTGGTCGCGGAGGAGGTGTCGCCGCCGGCGGTCGCGTACCAGTGCGAGACCGGCACGCTGTTCGTCGCACAGGTGGGCACGCGATTGCGCTACACGTGCCAGCCGCTCGATGCCGCCGCCTGCGATGCACTGATGGACCGCGTCTACCGGACGGTGCTCGACGCGGCGGGCGCCGGCGGCCGATGATCGGCGGACGGCGAGCGGTGCTCGGCGCGAGGGGCAGGTGACCGCCGCGTCCGCCCCGCGCGGACCAGCGGCGCAAGGAGTCGCGCCCGCGATGTGCGGTCGCGGCCCGGGCGCTGCCCCGCCCGCGCTGTGCGCTACTTCCAGATGCCGAAGGTCGCGGTGAACGTGCGCGTCTTGATCGAGCCGAGGTTCGCGTCGTCGATCGACGTGAGGCCGTAGGCGTAGCGCAGGTCGAGCGAGATGCCGGTGCCTTTGCCGATCAACCACTCGGCCCCGAGCCCTGCGGCGGCCGCCACATTGAACGGCTTGAGCGAGTCCTCGTAGTCGACGCCGTCGGTGCCGATCATCCGGCGCGCGTCGATCACCACGGACGCGATCGGGCCGAGGTAGGCGTACGGCTGGATCGGCCCGGTGAGCGGAATGTCGTAGCGCCCGAACACCGGAACCTCGAAGTAGGTCGCGATGATGTCCGACTCGCGGCCGGACTCGTTGAGCACCGCGTCCGTTCCCCCCGTCTCGGTGACGGCGGCTTCGACTTGCAGGTCGATGCCGCTGCCGAAGCTGTAGACGAAGTAGTAACCGAGCGTCGCGCCGACATGGCTCCCGGCCTTGTCGGTCACGTCGCCGCCGAGGCTGCCGACCGCGAGCCCCCCCTTGACGCCGTTGTGCCAGCGCGCGGCGCCGGCGGCGTCGCCGGTCGGCTGGGTCGCGGTGGCGGATTGAGCCAGCGCCGGCAGCGGCGCGAGCGCGGAGCACAAAGCGAGAGCGCATGCGGTGCGTGTCATCGCGGCGCATTGTAATCAGATCGACGAGGCGCGCAACGGCTTCGCCGCGCCGGAACGGCATCGCAGTCCGGCGGCCAGGGGGCGTGCGCCGGCCGCCGCCGCCGCGTCACCGGCCGCCCGCCGGGCGCCGGCAGCGCGCGAGGCCGCGGCGAGCCGCCGCCGCGACCGCGCGGTCGTCCAGGTTGGCGGCTCGGCCGAGCAGCCGCGCCGCGCCGGGCGGGCACAGCCGTCCGAGGCCCTCGATCGCCGCCGCCTGCACGGCGGGGAAAGCGTCGTCGACCGCGGCCTGCTCCACGGCGGGCACCGCCCGCGCGCCGCACGCGTCGACCGCTGCCGCCAGCGCCGCGGCAGCTACCCGGACGGCGCGGGAGTCGTCCCACGCCTGGCCGCGGATCGTGCGGAACGCGCTCAGCAGCGGCTCGCACACGGGCCCACCGGCCGCGGCCGCGAGCGCGACGGCGCGCGCGCGGACGTGCGGGTCGCGGCCGCGGTCGCGGGCGATCGCGAGCGCGAGGTCGGCTGCGCGCGGGTCGCGACAGGCGAACAGGCTGGCGAGCGCGGCGGTCTGCACGCCGGCATCCGGGTCCGCGCCGGCGGCTCCCGCGAGGGCGTCGGCTGCCGCCCGCTGGCCGCACAGGCCGGCGAGGGCGCCGGCGGCGCCGCGCCGCGCGCGCGGCCACCGGTCGGTCCGCAGCACGCGGACGAGGCCGGCCGAAGCGGCGGCCGGAAGGTCCGCGCGCTCGGCGAGCGCGCCCACCGCGCGGATGCGCACGCCGGGGTCCGGGTCGGCCAGCGCGCGCGCCAGCAGCGCGGCGGCGGCCGGAGACGGATTGCGGCCGAGCCCCGCGACCGCCACGCGGCGTAGGGCCGCGCCCCGCGCGCCCCCGGTCCGATCGGTGAGCGCCGCGGCGGCGGCTTCCCTCGCGGCGTCCGCGTCGATCGCCGCGAGGGCGCCGATCAGCCGATAGCGCACCTCATAGTCGCGGGCGGTCGCGAGCCGGCGCCGCATCGCGTCGACCGCGACCGCGGGGTCGGGCGCGCGCCGGGCGAGGCCGCCGGCGGCTCGCCACAGGTCGGCCTCGCGCGCGGGCGTATCGGCGCCGTCCGCGGCCGCGACGATCGCGGCCAGATCCTCGGCCGGCCGTGCGGCGAGCGCGGCGGCGACCGCGGCCCGCCACCGCGGCGTGCCGGTCCCCGCGAGCGCCGCGAGCGCGTCGAGCGCCTCGGCGCCGTCCGCTGCGGCGAGCACGTCGAGCGCGGCGGTGCGCGCGGCGGGGCGCGCGCCACCATCGGCCGCGATGCGGCGGGCGGCGGCGACGCCGGCCGGCCCGGCCGCCCGCAGCGCCCGGCGGCAGGTCGACAGCGCGGCCGTGCCTGCGCGCGCGCGCGCGCAGCCCGCGATCAGCTCATCGAGCGCGCCGGCGCCCGGCGCCACGC
>RFGE01000133.1 GCA_003696105.1 Deltaproteobacteria bacterium
GCGCTCGACATCGCGCGCAAGACCGGAGCCGAGGTCGTGCTGGTCCACGCCGGGACGATTCCCGACCCGATCCCCGACATCCCCGAGGCGATGGAGGGGGCGGCCGCGCACTTCGAGCGCGCCCTGCGCGAACAGCTCGCCGAGAACCGCGCCAAGCTCGAGGCGCTGCGCGAGCGGGTGAGCGGCGGCGGCGTGCCGGTGTCCCAGGTCGTCATCGACGCGTTCGCGGACACCGGCCTCGCCGAGGCCGCCAAAGAGATGCACGCGGACCTCACGGTCGTCGGTACCCACGGCCGCACCGGCGTGCAGCGGTTCCTGCTCGGCAGCGTCGCGGAGCGCGTCGTCCGCTACAGCGACGACAGCGTGCTCGTCGCGCGCCCGAACGTCCACAGCGCCGGCGGCTACCGGCGCATCCTCGTGCCGATCGACTTTTCCGAACTGTCCGACCGGGTGGTCGACGCGGCGCTCACGCTCGCCGCGCGCGACGGACACGTCGACGTACTCCACGCCTGGGAGCTTCCCGGCGCCAACTGGCTGACGAAGGACATCCAGACGGCCCGCGGTGGCGCGCTGCGCCAACAGATGGCCGCGCAAGCGCGCAAGACCGCCGAAGAACTGCTCGCGCGCCACGCCACCTCCGGCGTCGACATCACCGTCGTCGACCGCGAAGGACCGGCGACGCAAGTGATCCAGGACGTCGCGCGGGCCGGTAACTACGACTTGATCGCGATGGGCAGCCATGGCCGCCGCGGCCTGCGCCGGTTCATCCTCGGCTCCGTCGCCGAGGCAACCGTGCGCTATGCGCCGTGCTCGGTGTTGGTCGTCCACCCGGAGCGCGGCGCGGCCTCGGAACGCGACGCCCAGGAGGCCTGACGTGCCGTACCGGCGCATCCTGGTCCCGACCGACTTCTCGGCGACAGCCGAGCGGGCGGCGGCGCTCGCGGCCGCGCTCGCCCGCCGCGACGGCGCGGAACTGACTTTGCTGCACGTGAGCCCGATGGCCGACTTCGCGTTCATGGCGGTCGAGCCGATCTATTTACCGGAAGAACTGTGGGAGCGGCTGTGGGACCGCGAGGTCGCCCACATCCAACGCGAGCTGGACGACCTGCAAGCCAAGCTCGAGCGCGGCGCCGGCGGCGAACTCACCGTGCGCACGACCTATCGGCGAGGCGATCCGGCCGTGCGGATCGCCGCCGAGGCGCGGGAAGGCTGCGCAGACCTCATCGTCATGGGGACGCGCGGCGCCGGCGGCGGACTGCGACACCTGTTCGGCGGGGTCGCCGAAGCCGTCGCCCGCACGGCGCCGTGCCCCGTGTTTCTCGCGACCGCCAGCGCCCCCGCGCAGCCGCCGAGCCACGCGCTCGCCTGCATCGACTACTCCGCGTTCTCCGAGCCGGTCCTCGAGCAGGCCGCCGCCCTCGTCGGCGCACGCGGGACGCTCACCTGCCTGCACGTGTGGCAACACCCGCCGCTGATCGCCGCCGAGCCGCTGGCCGAGTTCACCGCCGAGATCGAGCGCGCCCGGGCAGCCGAGGCCCGCCGGCTCGCTGAGTTCGTCGACAGCTCGCCGGCGGGCGACCTGTGCGCCGCCAAGCGGTTCGAGATCGGCAGCCCGGCGCGCACGATCCTCGAGACGGCCGAGGAGGTGAAAGCCGACGTCATCGCTCTCGGTTCGCACGGCCGCCGCGGCGTCGAGCGCATCATCGGCACGGTCGCCGACCGCGTGCTGCGCAACGCGGACGTCCCGGTGCTGATGGTGCCGGAGGCATCGCTCGAAGGTGGCCGGGAAGCGGCGGACGACGCCGCTGGGGAGGAACCGGAGGACACCGATGCCCGCTGACCTGCTGCGAGAACACGAGTACGTCAGGACGTTGTTCGACCGCCTTCGCGCGGTCCTCGCCGCGCCCGACGACTGCCTGCCCGCCGCGCGCTGGCAGCGGTTGCTCGACCACGAGTTGCGCGCGCTGCGGTCGGCTCTGGCGCGGCACTTCCGCCACGAGGAACACGGCGAGTATCTCAAGCCGGTTCGGCACCGCCGGCCGACGCTCGCCCCCAAGCTGGCCGACCTGCAGGCTCAGCATGCGGTGTTCCGCTCGACAGTCGACGAGTTGATCGCCGCGAACGCCGCCGGAACGCCTCGCGCGGAGCTGCGCCCGCGCATCGAAGCGCTGCTGGCTCGCCTGAGCGCGCACGAGGCGGCCGAGACGGAGCTGCTCCAGGAAGCGCTGGCCGTAGACCTGGGCGGCGGCGACTGAACTGACCGGAGGAGGGCCGTGGAGACGATCCTGATCGCAACCGATTTTTCGCCCGAGGCGTCGAGCGCCTTCGCGCACGGCGTCGCCATCGCGCGGCAGACCGGCGCGCCCGTCCTGCTCGTCCACGTACTCGATCCCGACGAACGCGACCACTACGATGCTGCGCACGAGCAGCTCGCGCAAATACAAGCGCGCGCGGCGGACTCCGGCGTGCATGCAGACATCCGCATCGTGATCGGTCACGCCGACACGGCGCTGCCAGATACCGCCCGCGATGCGGGCGCCAGACTCATCGCCGTCGGCACCCACGGGCGGACCGGCATTCGCCGGTTCCTGATGGGCAGCGTCGCCGAGCGGGTCGTGCGGTCGGCCGGCGTCGACGTGCTCGTCGCACGCGGCGCCGCGCCCGCGGGCGGCTATCGGCGCGTGCTCGTCCCCATCGACTTCTCCCCGCTGTCCGAAGCCGCGCTCGACCGCGCCGCCCTGCTGGTCGCCGGCGACGGCGCGATCGACCTGTTCCACGCCTGGCAGCTGCCGGGCGCCGCCTCCGGCTACTGGGGACCCGCGGCCGACGGGGGCGAACTGCTCGCCCCGCTGCGCGACGACCTGCGGAAGGCGATCGAGGCGCAGGCGGCCGCGTGGATCGAGCGCCACCGCGAACTCGCCGGCCGGCTCACGTTCAGCCATACGGAGGACGTGCCGACTCACGCGATCCGCAAGCGGCTCGACGACCACGACTACGATCTGGTCGTCATGGGCAGCCACGGGCGTCGCGGAGTACGGCGCTGGGTGCTCGGCTCCGTCGCCGAACTCACCGTCCGCTATGCGCCGGTCTCGGTGTACGTCGTCCACGCGGCGGACACCGGCCAGTAGGAGACAGACAATGCTTCGCGTCCGCGACATCATGACCCGGCACGTTCTGACGCTGCGCGCATCGGCGTCGGTGCGGTCCGCCGCGTGGAGTCTGCACACGGCGCACGTATCCGGCGCTCCCGTGCGCGACAACGACGGCAACGTCGTCGGGGTCTTGTCGACGACCGACTTGAGCGCCCTCGCCCGCGCCGGAGACGATCCCGAACTCGTTTCGATCGCGGACGCGATGACCCCGGTGGTGTGGTCCATTCATCCGGACGCGCCCGCGATCGACGCCGTGCGCATGATGGTCGCCCGCGGCATCCACCGCGTGCTCGCCGTACGCCGTCCCGGCGAGGTCGAGGGGATCGTGACCGCGATGGACGTCCTACGCGCGCTGGCCGACGGCCACACGTTTTCCGAATCCACTGCGAAAGGAGACGCCGATGCGGAGCAGGCCACTGACGGTCGCTGACTTCATGACGACCGCGCTCATCACGATGAAGCCGACCGATACGGTCGTCCACGCCGACGTCGACATGCGGCTGGCGAACATCCGACACATCCCGGTGGTCGACGACCGCGGCAAGCTGGTCGGTATCCTGTCGAACCGCGACGTGCTGCGCGCGCTCGGCCAGGCCGACATCGAGTCGGTGCGCATCGGCGAC
>RFGE01000134.1:0-7500 GCA_003696105.1 Deltaproteobacteria bacterium
GACGGGGGCAACAACACTTGCTGTCGCGGCACCGCCGCCCCGTCTTGCGCTTCGTAAATATAGACGCGGTTTGCCCCCTCGAACGCGAATGCGAACTCGTGCTGCACGGAGGCGGCGCCGACATCGAGGTCGCCGCGCGCGAGGCGGCCGGCGAGCTGGCCGACACTCCACCCGTCCGGTAGCGCCGCCATCCCGTCCCCCAGTTGCATCTGGTTGCCGAACAGCACGAGCAAGTCGGAGTTGATCTCGCCGGGCCGCGCCACGAGCGGCCACAGCTGGACCTCGAAGCCGGCGAGTGCGGGAACTTCAAGGGACAACGGCTGATACGCCACCGGCAGAAGCGTTCCGTCGGATTGCCCCAGCAGGACGAACAACCCGGTGAGGATCGGCATGACGACGTCGAACCGGCCGTCGCGGTCGAAGTCGACGAACTGCGGCGGACCCGTCGGCCGGCGGGTGACGATGTCGCGTTCGGTCGGGAACTCGCCGGTCGCCGTGCCGTAGCGGATCTCGATCGCGCTGCTGCCGGCGCCGATGAGGTCCGCGTTGCCATCGCCATCGACATCGCCGATGCCGAAGAACCTGGCGTCGAACCGCCACGGCGATCCCGGCGCGCGGTCGAGCGCGCCCGACGGCCGGCGACACACGCCGTCGGCGCCGCAGCCCCATCCCTGGGGGCAGGTGGCGCCCGACTCGTCGCCGCACACGTACTGGCATGCCTGCGCGGTCGAAGGGGCACCACACGCGGTGCCCGCACCGAGGGACGAGTCGGTCACGCCGTCGCAGTCCTCGCCAGGTTCGAGCACGTTGTTGCCGCACACGCCCTCGGGGATCGGCGGAAGGTCCGTACACCCTAGCCAGCCGATGGCGGCAATCGTGAACACGTAAGTTCGCATGAACGGTCGGCTCCGTCGCCCCGCGCCGCGGGGACTACTTGAATGGGTCCTCGATTGCGTCCCGCCCGCGCTTGGTCGACTTGGGGGGCCGGCGCCGCGGCGGCTTCTTCTTGAGACGGACCTCGATCGCCGCATCCCGGTCCGGCGTGACCTCTGCCGTCACCGTGCGATAGCCGGCCGCCTTGAACGTGAGGACGACCGGCCGGTCCCCTCGGGGCAGTTGAATCGGGCCGGGAGCGACGCCGACTGGACCGAGCGGGCCGAACACTTCGGTGCCCGGGGGCGGCCCGGACACGTCGATCGTGACAATGGCCGGGATCGGCGGCGCTGCGTCCGGTACGGCCGACCGACGCGACGCCGCGGCGTCGGGAGCTGCCGGCGGCGCGGTGTGGGCCGCGCGCTCGACCGCGGGATCGGGAGGCGGTACGTCGTCTCCCGACAGTGCCATGTACACGACAGTGCCTGCGGCGACCGCGGCGACGACGGAGCCGACGACGACCGCAAGCCGGCGCGAGCCCCGGTGCCGCAGCGCGGCCAGCTCCGCCGCAGTGCTCCCGTTGGGCGACGCCGGCGCCTGGGGCCCGGCCGGACCGACCGACGCATCGAGCGCGACCGTCGGCGCCCCCGACACGGGGGCTGGCGCCGACGCCGGCGGGCGCGGCGCCGACATCGGCGGCGTGGTCGGCGCCGCGTACGCGCCCGTGGGCTCCGGTTCGGTCGACAGGCGCACGCCGGCACTCCGCGCGGCGTCCTCGAGCGCGCGGACCGCGGTCACCAGGTTCGGCGGCCGCTTGGCCGGGTCCTTTGCGAGCATCCACAACACCGCGTGGTCGACCGACGCCGGCAGACCGGGGTGGCGCGTCGACGGCGGATCGGGCTCCTCGCTGATCTGCTTGAGGAGGATCTCCATGTAGTCCTCCCCGTCGAACGGCAGCTCTCCCGTCAGCATCTGGTACGTGAGGATGCCGAAGGCGTAGATGTCGGTCCGATGGTCGACATCGCGACCGCGACATTGCTCGGGCGACATGTACGCCGGGGTGCCCATCGGGGCGCCGGTGCGCGTTCGGTGTTCGTGCGGCTGCTGCTGGCCCAATAGCTTCGCGATGCCGAAATCGAGCAGCTTGGGGAACACCGTGCCGTCGGCGTCGCGCGCGAGGAAGATGTTCTCCGGCTTGAGGTCGCGGTGCGCGATGCCCTTGGCGTGCGCGGCGTCCAGCGCGCGGGCGAGCGCCCGCAGAATCGGGATCGCTTCGCTCAGGTCGATGCGGCCGCGCGCCTCGAGGTACTCGTCCATCGGCTCGCCGTCCAACAGCTCCATCACGTAGTAGTGGCGGCCGTCGTCGAGCTGTCCGAACGAAAAGATGTCGATGATGTTGCGGTGGCGGATCTGGTTGACCGCGCGTGCCTCCGACACGAAACGCGACACCATCTCGCGTTGGACCGAGTACTGGCGAGCGAGCACCTTGATGGCGACCTGCTTGCCGATGACGGGGTGCACCGCCTTGAACACGGTTCCGAACCCGCCTTCGCCAAGCTTCTCCTCGACGACGTACTCGCCGACGGTCTGCCCGGGCTCGAGGTCGGCGTCGTCCGTGCCCGAATACGGCATGTCGCCGGTGCCCGTCACGACCGCCTCCGCGGCGATGGACGCACGCCCTGTCGCGCTCGGCTCCGCGCCGGGCGCGCACTCGGTAGCGCCCAAGGACCGCAGCGGTCGTGCCCCGGCAGTCGCGGTGCCGAGGGAACGCGCCCCTCAGCCTGCATGGTGCGATTTTCCCGTGGGATCGTCCACGGGTCAAGCGCACGCCCCGGATGGCACTGGAAACCGTTGAACCGCACGGCGACAGTACGAGTCGGATGACCCGTCCACGCGCCGCCCAGATCGACCGTAGCCCGGCGCATGCGACGCGACCATGATCGCGGTCACACGTGACGATGCGCGGACCGGGCTCGACGCGCTCCTGCGCGGCTGCTGCGGAGCGGCGCGCCGGCGAGGTCGCGGGACGCGAGGCGAGGTTGGGCGCGCGCCCGCAGCGCACGAGGGCGCGTATCACCCTACGGTGCCATGGGGCGCGAGGACGTACGCCGAAGATCGCCCGCCGATCGCGACCGCAGCCAGCGGCTATGCGGTACGGCCTCCTAGCTCTGGCCCTCTGGCTGCGGTGCCGCGGGCGGCGCTTCCGGCATCGGCGGCGCACCCGGCAGCACATCGCCACCCACGGCAGCCGCATCGCCTTCGGCGACGGGTGGTTCGGACGCCGTCGACTCGGTCGGGGAGTCGACGTGTACCGTGAGCCGCTTGTACGCGCCGAGCCCCGTACCCGCCGGGATGAGCCGCCCCATGATCACGTTCTCCTTGAGGCCGCGCAGGTAGTCGATCCGGCCGGAGATTGCCGCCTCGGTGAGCACCTTGGTCGTCTCCTGGAACGACGACGCCGAGATGAACGACTCCGTCGACAGCGACGCCTTCGTGATGCCGAGCAGCAGCGGCTCGCCCTTGGCGGGCTGGCCGCCTTCGGCGATCACGCGCTCGTTCTCCTCCTCGAACACGTGCTTCTCCACCTGCTCGTCCACGAGGAAGTTCGTGTCACCCACGTCCTTGACCGCGATGCGGCGCAGCATCTGGCGAACGATCACCTCGATGTGCTTGTCGTTGATGCGCACGCCTTGCAGCCGGTAGACCTCCTGCACTTCGTCCACGAGGTACTTGGCCAGCGCCTTCTCGCCGAGCACGCGCAGGATGTCGTGCGGGTTGGCGGAGCCGTCCATCAACGGCTCGCCTGCGCGCACGCGGTCGCCCTCGCGCACCGACAGGTGCTTGCCCTTCGCGATCAGGTACTCGGCAGGCTCGCCGACGTCCGGCTGGATGATGACCTTGCGCTTGCCCTTCGTGTCCTTGCCGAAGTGAATCGTCCCGTCGATTTCAGCGATGACGGCGTGATCCTTCGGTTTGCGCGCCTCGAACAACTCGGCGACGCGCGGCAGACCGCCCGTGATGTCCTTGGTCTTGGTCGTCTCGCGCGGGATCTTGGCCAGGACGTCGCCCGCTTCGACCCGTTCGCCCTCGTTGACGGCGATATTCGCGCCGACCGGGAGGAAGTACTCGGCGTCGTTGTCCCGGCTCGGAAGCCGCTTGACCGCGCCGGTCTCGTCTTCGATCGAGATCCGCGGCCGCGAGTCCGGGTCTTTCGACTCGATGATCACCTTGCGCGACAGCCCGGTGACCTCGTCGAGCTGCTCGGTCATCGTCACGCCTTCGATCACGTCGCCGTACCGCACGATGCCCGATACTTCCGTGATGATCGGCATCGAGAACGGATCCCACTCGGCAAGCAGCGTGCCCGCCTTGACCGGCTGCCCGTCGTCGACGTGAAGCTTGGCGCCGTACTGCAGGCCGTAGCGCTCGCGCTCCCGGCCCACCTCGTCGAGGATGATGAGCTCACCCTGGCGGTTCATCACCACCCAGTAGTTGCCCTTCTTGACGCGCTGGACGTTCTCGAGCTTGACGGTCCCATCGGTGCGCGATTCGAGCGACGACTGCGACGTACGAATCTGCCCGACACCACCAATGTGGAACGTACGCATCGTCAACTGCGTGCCCGGTTCGCCGATCGACTGCGCCGCGATGACGCCGACCGCCTCGCCGATGTTGACCATGTAGCCGCGCGCCAGATCGCGGCCGTAACACAGCGCGCAGATTCCACGCTTGGCCTGGCAGGTGAGCACCGACCGGATCTTGACCCGGTCGATGCCGGTGTTCTCGATCAGGCCGACCTTCTCTTCGTCGATCTCGGCGTTCGCCGGCACGAGCACCTCGCCGGTATACGGATCGACGACATCCTCCAACGCCACCCGGCCGAGAATTCGGTCGCCAAGGCGCTCGATGATCTCGCCCCCCTCGATGAGGGCCATCATCTCGATGCCCTCGAGCGTGCCGCAGTCGTACTCCGAAATGGTCGTATCCTGCGCCACGTCGACCAGGCGACGGGTCAAGTATCCCGAGTTCGCCGTCTTGAGCGCCGTGTCCGCCAACCCCTTGCGCGCGCCGTGCGTCGAAATGAAGTACTCGAGCACGGTGAGGCCCTCGCGGAAGTTGGTCGTGATCGGCGTCTCGATGATCTCGCCCGACGGTTTTGCCATCAGACCTCGCATGCCCGCGAGCTGCCGCATCTGCTGCTGCGAACCGCGCGCGCCCGAGTCGGCCATGATGTAAATCGAGTTGAACGACGGCTGCTTGCGCTTCTCCTTCGGGTTCTCCGGGTTGACCGCGATCTCGACGCCGATCTGCGCCATCATCTCCTTCGCGATCTGCTCGGAGCACTGCGCCCAGATATCGACGACCTTGTTGTAGCGCTCGCCGTCCGTGATGAGACCGTCGGTGTACTGCTCCTCGATCTCGGCGACCTCCTTCTGGGCGCGTTCGAGAAGTTCCTTCTTTTTGGCCGGAATGACCATGTCGTCGATGCCGATCGAGATCCCGGCGAGCGTGGAATAGGAGTAGCCCTTCGTCCGCAGGCGATCGGCGAGCAGGACGGTCTCCTTCTGGCCGCACGCCCGGTACACCGCATCGATCAACTCGCCCAACGCCTTCTTCGTCAGGACGCGGTTGACCATGCTGAACGGGATCTTCTTCGGAACGATCTCGTAGACGAGCGCGCGGCCGACGGTCGTCTCGACCGGCTTTTCGCCCGGTGCGGGCCGGAGCAGGATCTTCGCCTGCAGCGCGACCTGCCCGTGGTCGTAGGCCATGCGCACTTCGTCGATCGACGAATACACTCCCTTGAGCCCGTCTTTGCCCGGCTTCGTCGGTCGGTACTCGCCCTTCGCGAACGCGCGCTCCCGCGTCATGTAGTACAGGCCGAGCACGATGTCCTGCGTCGGCACGATGATCGGACGCCCGTTCGCGGGCGACAGGATGTTGTTCGTGCTCATCATGAGCACGCGGGCCTCCATCTGCGCCTCGATCGACAGCGGCACGTGAACGGCCATCTGGTCGCCGTCGAAGTCGGCGTTGAACGCCGTGCAGACGAGCGGGTGCAACTGAATCGCCTTCCCCTCGGTGAGGATCGGCTCGAACGCCTGAATACCGAGGCGGTGCAGCGTGGGCGCCCGGTTCAGTAGAACCGGGTGCTCCTTGATCACCTCTTCGAGGATGTCCCACACCTCCGGGCGCTCTTTTTCGACCATCTTCTTGGCGGACTTGATGGTCGTGACGAGCCCGCGCTCCTCGAGCTTGTTATAGATGAACGGCGTAAACAGCTCGAGCGCCATCTTCTTGGGCAAGCCGCACTGGTGCAGGCGCAGCTCCGGCCCGATGACGATCACGGAACGGCCGGAATAGTCGACGCGCTTGCCGAGCAAGTTCTGGCGGAAGCGGCCCTGCTTGCCCTTGAGCATGTCCGACAGCGACTTGAGCGGCCGCTTGTTCGGCCCAGTGATCGTCTTGCCACGCCGGCCGTTGTCGAACAATGCGTCGACGGCCTCCTGCAGCATCCGCTTCTCGTTGCGGATGATGATCTCCGGCGCGTTCAGCTCCTGCAGGCGTTTGAGCCGGTTGTTGCGGTTGATCACCCGGCGGTACAGGTCGTTGAGATCGGAAGTCGCGAACCGCCCGCCGTCGAGCGGGACCAGCGGCCGCAGGTCCGGCGGGATGACCGGGATCACCTCGAGCATCATCCACTCGGGACGATTGCCCGACTCGCGGAACGACGTAACGACCTTGAGACGCTTGGACAGCTTCTTGCGCTTCGCCTCGCTCGTCGCTTCCTTCATCTCGACGCGAAGCTGCTCGGCCAGCCCGTGCACGTCGATCTCGCGCAGCAAGCGGACGATCGCCTCGCCGCCCATGTCCGCGACGAACGCATCCTCCCCGAGTTCGTCGAGGAGCTTCAGGTAACGCTCCTCCGACAGCAGCTCGCACTTCTGCAGCCCCGATTCCTTCGGGTCGATGACGATGTACGATTCGCAGTACAGAACCTTCTCGAGGTCCTTGAGCGGAATGTCGAGCATGTTGCCGATGCGGCTCGGCAACGACTTGAGGAACCAGATGTGTGCAACCGGAGTGGCGAGCGTGATGTGGCCCATGCGCTCGCGACGCACCTTGGACTGAATGACCTCGACGCCGCACTTCTCGCACACGACGCCGCGGTGCTTCATCCGCTTGTACTTGCCGCAGTTACATTCGTAGTCCTTGACCGGCCCGAAGATCTTGGCGCAGAACAGGCCGTCCCGCTCCGGCTTGAACGTCCGGTAGTTGATGGTCTCGGGCTTCTTGACCTCGCCGTGGGACCACTCCCGGATCTTTTCCGGGGACGCCAACAGGATGCGAATCGCGTTGAACGAACGCGGGTCGCGAGGCTTCTCGAAGAAGTTGAAGATGTCCTTCATTGCGTTCCCCTGTGTGGGTTACTGAGCGCCACCCAGCTTTTCGGCCTTGGCTGCCACTTCGCGCGCGAGCTGCGCGAGTCCCGCGGGCACGCCAGCGCGCGCCGCGCCGCGGCGCGGCGCGGCCGGATCCTCGAGTAGTTCGACGTTGAGGCACAGGGCCTGGAGTTCCTTCATCAACACGTTGAACGATTCGGGGATCCCCGCCTCGAGCACGTGG
>RFGE01000134.1:12500-15570 GCA_003696105.1 Deltaproteobacteria bacterium
GTCGCCTGCAGCTCCGGCTTGTCGGGCATCCTGGCGAGTTGGTCGACGCCCGCGACGTCGAGCACCTGGCCCTCGAAGAAGCCGCCCTTGATCTCGAAGTCTTTGACTTCCTTGGCCCACTTGACCGCCAACTTGGCCGGCGCCGACGGAGACTCGTTGGACCAGATGACCGCGGTCGGGCCGACGAGCAGCTCCGACATCGGCTCGAGATGAGAGCCTTTGATCGCGATCTTGACGAGCGTGTTCTTGAGGACGCGGTACGCGCAACCGGCCTTGCGGAAATCGGCCCGCATCTCGGTCACGGTCGGGACGTCCACCCCGCGGTAGTCGGCGAGAACGATGCTCATCACATCCGAAAACTGCTCGCGGATTTCGCCGACGACCTTTTCTTTCGTTGCTCTGTCCATGGATTGCCTCCGCAGGCGGCTTTAACCGCGATGGATGCGGACCTGCTTCTTCGACAAGGGAAAACGCAAAAACTTACCGGCTCGCCACCGTGGCGGGATCGATCTTGACTCCGGGACCGTGCGTGGTCGAAATGACGACCGACTTGACGTACGTCCCCTTCGCCGTCGACGGCTTGAGCTTGATGAGCTGATCCATCAACGCCGCGAGGTTGCCCGCCAGCTTCTCGGGGGGGAACGACGCCTTGCCGATCGGCGCGTGCACGATGCCGGCCTTCTCGACGCGGAACTCGACGCGACCGGCCTTCAGCTCGCGGACCGCCTTGGCGACGTCCATCGTGACCGTGCCGACCTTCGGGTTCGGCATCAAGCCGCGCGGACCGAGGATGCGGCCGATCCGGCCGACCAGCGCCATCATGTCGGGCGTCGCGACGACGGCGTCGAACTCGAACCAGTTCTCGTCCTTGATCTTGTTGACGTACTCCTCGCCGCCGGCGTAGTCGGCTCCGGCGTCGAGCGCCTCCTTGGCTTTGTCCGGCTTGGCGATGACCAGCACGCGCTTCGACTTGCCGGTCCCGTGCGGCATGACGACCGCGCCGCGGACCATCTGGTCCGCGTGCTTGGGGTTGACCCCGAGCCGCACGGCGACGTCGACCGACTCGTCGAACTTGTCGCTGATCTTGACCTTGGGAATGAGCGCGACGGCTTCGTCCAGCGGGTACTTCTGCCGCGGATCGTACTGCTCGAGCGCTTTTCTGTACTTCTTGCCTGCCATGGTGTCCTCGTGTGGGTCCTGGTTGCGCGGCCGTCCGGCCTACCAGGAGGAGTCACAACGAACGGCGGCCTGGCCGCCGGGAAACCGGTTGTCCGAAAGCCGCCTACTTCACGACGTCGATGCCCATGGACCGCGCCGTGCCGGCGATCGTCCGCATGGCCGCATCGAGGCTCGCCGCGTTGAGGTCCGGCATCTTGGTCTTTGCGATCTCCTCGATCTGCGCCATCGACACCTTGCCCACCTTGTGCTTGTTCGGCTCGCCGGAGCCCTTTTCGACCTTCGCGGCCTTCTTGAGCAATACCGACGCGGGCGGCGTCTTCGTGATGAAGGTAAAACTGCGGTCGGCATAGGCCGTGATCACGACGGGGATGATCACGTCGCCCTGCGACTGCGTGCGCGCGTTGAACTCCTTGCAGAACTGCATGATGTTCAACCCGTGCTGGCCAAGCGCCGGACCCACCGGCGGCGACGGGTTGGCCTTGCCGGCCGGAACCTGCAACTTAATCTGTGCGATGACCTTTTTCATGGGTTACGGCCCTGTGGTTAGGAGGCTTTTTCGACCTGGGAGAAGTCGAGTTCGACCGGCGTGCTCCGGCCGAAGATCGACACCAGCACCCGGACCTTCTGTTTGTCGGGCTTGACCTCCTCGACGGTCGCGGAGAAATTGGCGAACGGCCCGTCGATCACCCGCACCGTGTCGCCTTGTTCGAACACGACCTTCGGCTTCGGCTTGGCCTTGCCTTCGGTCATCGCGGAGTGGATGCCGACGATTTCGCGCTCGGGGACGGGCGTCGGCGACGTGCCGCCGAGGAATCCGGTGATCTTGGGCGTGCTCTTGACGAGGTGGAACGTCCGCTCGTTCAGGACCATCTGCACGAACATGTACCCCGGATAGAACTTGCGGGTGGACGTACGCTTGTGGCCCTTGACGACCTCCATCACGCTCTCGGTGGGAATCAGGATCTCCCCGAAGAACTCATCGAGTTTGTTCGACTTGATCCGCTCGAGGAGCGAGAGCTTGGCGCGATTCTCGTGCCCGGAGTACGTGTGCACCACGTACCATTTCATTTCCTGCTCGGCCATCGTTGTATCTGCTCTCGCGGCGTCCATTGCGCGGGCGCTACCCGTAGATGATCTCGGTGAGGCCGGCCCACACCATGTCGAACAGCCCGAGGATGGCCGCGGAGATGATCGTCATGATGACGACCACGATCGTGGCGGCCTTGACCTCCTGGGCGTTCGGCCACGCGACCTTCTTGAGTTCCGTGGCCACCTCGTTCGCCAGAGTGTAGACGCGCTCGTTTCGGTATAGTGATATGCCCACCGCCAGCGCGACGACGAACGCGATCGACGTGACGTAGAACTCGCTCGGGTTCGCGACGAAGTAGCCCCAGATCCAGTCGATCGTCCACTGCAGCAGCAGGAAGAACAGCATCCCGCCGAACAGGAACATCAGGTGGACCGGCTTGTTCGGTGCGTTGTCTTGCGCGTGCGCCACGGTGTGCTCGTGCTGAGGTGAAGGCCGGCAGGGGCAGAGGGACTTGAACCCCCAACCCTCCGCTTTGGAGACGGATGCTCTACCAGTTGAGCTATGCCCCTAGGAATCGAACGTCGAAGCCGAAGCGATAACGGAAGGAGAAAGCTGGAACGAAGATGCCACCCACGGGCGGAAGCGGACGTGTACACCATTCCGCCGGGGCGTGCAAGGCCCGAATTCGACGTCCGCGCGGAAATCGGCGGGGCAAAGTGTAGTGAGCACTACACTCAGCCCCGCCGGCCAACGGTTCCCGCGTTACTCGATGATCTGAGTGACGACGCCGGCGCCCACGGTGCGGCCGCCCTCGCGAATCGCGAACCGCAGCCCCTCCTCGCACGCGATCGGCGTGATCAA
>RFGE01000135.1 GCA_003696105.1 Deltaproteobacteria bacterium
CGGCGGCGGCGGTAGCGCCGGCCGCGGGCGATCCGGCGCCGGCTCCGCACGCGCCGCCTCGGCCGGCTCCCGCGGCACCGGCACGGTCGCGGGCGGCGCGGCCGAGCGCACTTCGAGCGCGAGCAGCACGAGCGCCGCGAGCACGGCCACCGCCGAGCCGCCGAGCAGCCACGTCTTCACCGACGACATCGACCTCCTTATGTATCACGCGGCGGGAAAACGCGCGAAGCCGCCCCGGCTACCCCGGCGGCGCGACGCGCTCGCGCAGCGCGCGAATCCCGGACATCGGCCCGAGGACGACCAGGGTCATGCGCTCGCCGATCTCGAAATCGGCGCCCGGATTGTAGGTGTACTCGTCCCCGACGGCGTTGAGGACCGCGACGACGCCGACATCCAACTCGCTGCGGAACCGCGCTTCCCCCAGCCGCATGCCGATCACGGGCGAACCCGGCGGAACCGGCACCTCCTCGATTCGCACGTTGCGATTGGTGTCGCGCAGCATCTCGTCGAGGAACCGAACCACGTGCGGGCGCACCAACTCGGACACCATCCGCATGCCGCCGATGTAGTTCGGGGACACGACCGCATGCGCGCCGGCGCGCCGCAGCTTGTCCAGCACGCCGAGATCGCTGCCGCGCGCGACGATGCGCGCGTTCGGGTTGACCGAACGCACGGCGACCGTCAGGTACAGGTTGTCCTTGTCGTCGGCGAGCGCGGCGACGACGCCGGCCGCCTCCGCGATGTTCGCGCGTTCGAGCACCTCGTCCTCGGTTGCGTCGCCGACGACGTAGTCGAACGCGCCCTCCTGGTGCTGGGCCGCGATCTCGGCGAGCCGTTCCGCGTCGCGGTCGATGACGACCGCCTGCTTGCCCGCGACCATCAGCTCCTCCATGACATGCCGGCCGGTCGACCCGCATCCGCACACGACGTAGTGGTTCTTCATGGCTCGAATCCGCTTGTTCATGCGCCGGCGCTGCACGGCGCGCTTGAGGTCGCCCTCGATGATCAGCGCCGTCACCGACGACGCGAAATACAGAAACACGCCCATGCCGAACACGAGGTAAGCCATCGTGAACTCGCGGGCGTACGGCACCTCGTCGAAGCCGGGGAGCGCCTCCCGGTAGCCGACCGTCGTGAGCGTGATGACGGTCATGTACGCGCAGTCGAGCAGCGTCCACCGCCCGCCGCCGATCGCGTGGTAGCCGAGCGTGCCCAGGGCGACCACGACCACGAGCGCGACGGTGGGCGGAATCAGCCGCCGGGCGACGTGGTCACCGAGCCCGGCGGCGGCCGCTTTCCCCACGTCCATCGCCCGAGATGGTATGACAGGCGCCCGATGAAGACACTCGCGAGCTACATCAAAGGGACCTGGTGCGAAGGCGATGGCCCCGCCGCCACCCTCGTCAACCCCGCGACCGCCGAGCCGCTGGCGCACGCGTCGACCGGCGGAGTCGACTTCGCCGGCGCGGTCGCCTACGCGCGCGACCGCGGCGGCCCCGCCCTGCGCGCCATGACCTTCGCCGAGCGCGGCGCCCTGCTGCAACGGCTCGCCGACGTGATCCACGCGGGCCGCGAACAGCTCATCGCGCTCGCGATCGAAAACGGCGGCAATACCCGCAGCGACGCCAAGTTCGACATCGACGGTGCGAGCGCGACCCTCGCGGCGTACGCCCGGCTCGGCGCGCAGCTCGGCGACGCGCGCGCCCTCGCCGACGGCGACGGCGTGCAGCTCGGCCGATCGCCGCGGCTGCACGGCCGGCACGTGTGGACGTCCCGCCGCGGCGTCGCGGTCCATATCAACGCGTTCAACTTCCCCGCCTGGGGCCTCGCCGAGAAGGCCGCCTGCGCACTGCTCGCCGGCATGCCGGTGATCACGAAGCCGGCGACGGCCACGGCGCTGGTGTCGTGGCGGCTGATGCAGATGTTCGTCGAGGCCGGGGCGCTTCCCGACGGCGCGCTGCAGTTCGTGTGCGGCGGTGCGGGCGACCTGCTCGACCACCTCGGCGGCCAGGACGTGGTCGCCTTCACCGGGTCCAGCGGCACGGCCGCCGCCCTGCGCGCCATGCGGTGTGCGGTCGAGCGCAGCACGCGCGTCAACGTCGAGGCCGACAGCCTCAACGCGGCCGTCCTCGGGCCCGACGTCGAACCGGGCTCGGAGACCGAGGACCTGTTCGTCGCGGACGTGGTGCGCGACATGTCGCAAAAGGCCGGCCAGAAGTGCACCGCGATCCGCCGCGCGTTCGTCCCGGCCGACCGGCTCGACGCGCTCGCCGAGCGGCTCGCCGAGCGGCTCGCCGACATCCGCGTCGGCAACCCCGCCGACGACGGCGTCCGCATGGGTCCCGTCGCCACCGCGCAGCAGCTCGCCGACGTCCGCGCCGGCATCGATCGGCTGGCCGCCGAGACCTCCGAAGTGTTCACCGGCGCCGCCCCGGACGGCCCCGGCTACTTCGTCCCGCTGACCCTGCGGCGGACCGACGACCCCGCGTCCGCCCGCGCGCTGCACGCCCACGAGGTGTTCGGCCCGGTCGCGACGATCGCCCCCTACGACGGCACCGCCGCGGCCGCCGCGGCGCTCGTGCGGCTCGGCGGCGGCGGCCTCGTCGCGTCGGTCTACTCGGACGACCGCGCGTTCCTGGCCGACGTCGTCCTCGACATCGCCGCCGACCACGGCCGCGTGTTCGTCGGCTCGCGCAAGATCGCCGGCCAGTCGCCCGGCCCGGGCACGGTCCTCCCGCAGCTGGTGCACGGTGGCCCCGGGCGCGCCGGCGGCGGCGAGGAACTCGGCGGCGAGCGCGGGTTGCACTTCTACATGCAGCGCACCGCGATCGAGGGCGACAAGGCGCTGCTGTCGGCGCTGCCGCTGTGACCGCGGCGCCCCGCTACACCGGTGTCGTGACCACCGTCGTCGGCGGCTCGGGGTAAAACAGGTAGTTGACCACCAGCGGCTCGCCGCCGTAGCGGGCCGGGTAGTCGCCGGCGTCGAACCCGGGCGGCGGCGCACAGATCTCGCCGAAGTCGACGTGGGCGATGCCGTACGCCGGCAGGATCGCGACGAGCCGCTGCATCCGCGGCAGCAGCGGCGGGTCGTACACTCCCGGCCGCGGGCGTTCGACGATCGCCGCGCCGCCGGCGTCCCGCATCAGGGTCAGCGCGGTCTGCTGCACGGCGGCCAGGGGCGCCATCGACGACAGGCACACCCGCAGGTACAGCTCGTCGGCGCCGCCGTCGAGTTCGTCGGGCAGCGGCACGCCGGCGTAGACCACCTGCGCGAGATTGGGCTCGCGGCCGACGCACTGCACGTAGATGAAATCGCAGTACGCCTCGTCGCCGCCCGGCACGTACAGGGTCGACGCCGACAGCGCCACTGCGAGCTCGTCGGCGAGCGCCTCGCCGTCGTGTTCGCACACGCCCGCGCGGTAGCGCGCCGCGTCGTCCGGTTGCCCCCAGGTCCGACTGGGGTACACCCGGTCGAGCGCCGCCCGCACGCCGTCGAGCATGGCTCCCTTGCGGTCGTCACATGCTCCTTTGGATGCGCACTCGGTGCAGCCGCCCATCTTCGCTGCCACTCATGCTATATGGTTCGCGAACCGTCGCCAGGAGAAATCGCCGTGACCGAAGCCGAGCTGACCGCAATTCGCAATCTTTACGCCCGTTTCCCCGAGCGCGTGGCCCACGCCCGCGAGCGCTTCGGGCGCCCGGTGACCCTCGCGGAAAAGATCATCGCGGCCCACCTCACGCCCGTCGACCAGCCGTGGGAGCGCGGCGACAGCTACCTGGACCTGGCCCCGGATCGGGTGGCCATGCAGGACGCCACCGCGCAGATGGCGCTTTTGCAGTTCATGAACGCCGGCCGCGACAAGGTCGCGGTGCCGACCACCGTCCACTGCGACCACCTGGTCCGCGCGCAAAACGGCGCCAAGGACGACCTGCTGCGCGCGCTCGACGAAAACCACGAGGTCTACGAGTTTCTCGCGACCGTGTCGCAGCGCTACGGCATCGGCTTCTGGAAGCCGGGCGCCGGCATCATCCACCAGGTCGTGCTCGAAAACTACGCGTTCCCCGGCGCCCTCATCATCGGCACCGACTCGCACACCCCCAACGGCGGCGGCCTGGGCATGCTCGCGATCGGCGTCGGCGGCGCGGACGCGGTCGACGTGATGGCCGGCATGCCGTGGGAGGTCAAGGCGCCGAAGCTCGTCGGCGTCCACCTCACCGGGGAGCTGCGAGGGTGGACGGCGCCCAAGGACGTCATCCTCAAGCTGCTCGGCATCCTGACCGTTGCGGGCGGGACGAACAAGATCATTGAGTATTTCGGCGAGGGCACCCGGTCGATCAGCTGCACCGGCAAGGCGACCATCACGAACATGGGCGCCGAACTCGGCGCGACCACCTCGGTGTTTCCGTACGACGAGCGGATGGAGGCGTACCTGCGCGCGACCCGCCGCGAAGCAGTCGCCGACCTCGCCAACCAGTACGCCGAGCACCTGCGCGCCGACCCGGAGGTCGAGCGCGATCCGGAGCGCTACTACGACGAGGTCATCGAGATCGACCTGTCGACCCTCGAACCGCACCTGGTCGGCCCGCACACGCCCGACCTGGCCCGGCCGATCTCGAAGATGAAGGAGGCGGTGGCCGCCGAGGGCTACCCCGACGACATCCGCGTCGCGCTGATCGGCAGCTGCACGAACTCGTCGTACGAGGACATCGGCCGGTCGGCGCACATCGCGCGCCAGGCCAAGGCGGCGGGTCTCACGGCCAAGACGCCATTTCTGGTGACGCCGGGATCGGACCAGATCGACGCGACGATCCGGCGCGACGGCCTGATGGACGAGTTGCAAGCGGTCGGCGGCACCGTGTTGGCCAACGCGTGCGGGCCGTGCATCGGCCAGTGGCGCCGACTCGACGCCAAAGAGGGCGAGCAGAACACGATCGTCACGTCGTACAACCGCAACTTCCGCGGCCGCAACGACGGCAACAAGACGACGCTGGCGTTCATCGGCAGCCCCGAGATCGTCACCGCGCTCGCGTTCGCCGGCAAGCTCAGCTTCGACCCGACGCGCGAGGCGCTGCCGGCGCCCGACGGCGGCCAAGTCGTGTTCGAGGCGCCCGAGGCCCCCGAGTTGCCCCCGCAAGGGTTCGTGTTCGAAGAGAGCGGCTTCGTGCCGCCGCCGGCCGACGGCAGCCAGGTCGTCGTCAAGGTCGACCCGGCCAGCGATCGCTTGCAACTGCTCGAGCCGTTCCCGCCGTGGGACGGCAACGACTTCATCGAGCTGCCCCTGCTGCTCAAGGCGAAGGGGAAGTGCACGACCGACCACATCTCGCCGGCCGGCAAGTGGCTCAAGTACCGCGGCCACCTCGACAACATCTCGAACAACATGTTCTCCGGCGCGGTCAACGCGTTCACCGGCGAGACCGGCCGCACCAAGAACCTACTCACCGGCGAGTATGGGGCGGTCCACGAGGTCGCGCGCGCCTACAAGGCCGCCGGCAAACGCTGGGTGGTCGTGGGAGACTCGAACTACGGCGAAGGATCCAGCCGCGAACACGCGGCGATGTCGCCGCGTCACCTCGGCGCGGCCGCCGTCATCGTGCGCAGCTTCGCGCGCATCCACGAGACGAACCTCAAGAAGCAGGGCGTCCTGCCGCTGACCTTCGTCGACCCGGCCGACTACGACAAGGTGCAGGAGGACGATCGCGTCAGCGTGCTCGGCCTCGCGGGCCTCGCACCGGACAAGCCGGTCGAGGTCGAGTTGGTCCACGCCGACGGTACCCGGGATCGGTTCGAGACCCGACACACCCTCTCGGCCGAACAGATCGAGTGGTTCCGCGCTGGCTCGGCACTCAACTGCATCGCGGCGCGCAATCGCAAGTGAGCTGGAGCTGGCACAGGCTCAACTCCGCGCAGCGGCTGTTCGTCACGCTCGCCGGCGTCGGCGCACAGGCCGCCACGCGCAAGACGCAGCGCCTGGCCAAACTCGACCTGAATCACGCCAACCTGGTCGGCGCTCGCCTCACGCGCATCGATTTGTCCGACGCGATCCTGCGCGGCGCGAATTTGGCGGCAGCGGATCTGCGCAAGACGATGCTGCGCTACGCGACCCTTCAGGGCGCCTGGTGCATTCGCGCCAACTTCAGCTGGACCGAAGCCGGCGACGTGGATGCGCGCACCGCGAACTTCGACGAAGCCGACCTCACGGAAGCGGTGTTCGACGACGCCAAACTGCACCGCGCATCGTTCCGCAACGCCATCATGAACCGCGCCGAACTCAACCGCGCGGTGCTCGACGACGCGCGCCTGTGCGGTGCGCTCCTCGAGAGCGCCGAGCTGCGGGAAGCGAGTCTGGTCCGCGCCGACTTATCGGGTGCCATCCTGTGGCTGGCGGACCTGCGCGGCGCGGACCTGCGCGGCGCGACGCTCGCGGGCGCCGACCTGCGCGCGGCGGATCTCACCGGCGCTCACCTCGACGGCGCCGATCTCGACGGGGCGCGGTTCGGCGACGACGCCGTCGGCGACGACGGCAGCCCGCTGCGATCGGCCCTGTCGGTGCGCGAGCCGCACCCGGCGCCGGCGGCCGCCGACCTCACCGCCGCGCGCTGGCGCCGCATCTACGTCGGCGACCGCGAAGTCACGCGCGGCGAGGACGGGGCGTGATCGATATCGACCAGGAGCTGCGCGCCATCCTCGCAGACCTCGTCGCCGATGCGCGCGCATCCGCCGCGGCGATCGTCCCGGCGGCCGACGACGACGAACACGACGACGCGATGCGCGCACCGCTGGGCGGCGGCGCCCACCTCGCCGTCCGGTTGCCGCCGGGCCGCCTGCCGGATGCGGACGCGCGCGCGGCCGTGGAGCGGTGCGTGCGCGCGGTCCGCGCGTGCCAGCGCCGGTGGATGTGCGACGCATTGCCGGCGGTTTCTGTCACGCGGACGGCGGCGCCCTCGCCCTCTCGCGTCGTCGATCGCATCGTCGCCTACCTGCAAGCGTTCGCAGCGTCCCACGGCGTGGTCAACGCCGCCGTCACCGTCCGCTCCAAAGTGGTCACGTCGGCCGTGCCGCTCACCGAGTACCAGGCCGAACGCATCCCGTTCGCGCTCAAGCAGATCGAGGCCGAAGCGCGCCGCCATGCGGGCCAGACGTCTCACGTCGCGGTACTGCGCGACGATCTGTGCGCGTTCGCGTTCTGGGTGGGCGCCTGCCTCATCGCGTTCGTCGACGGCAGCCATTCTCCCGACTTCCTGCGCCACCGGGCACGTCTCGTCACCCGCGAGTTGAGCCTGCTTTTGCCCCACCTCGACGACGATCCGAACAGCCCGGCAAACGTCGCGCCGATTCCCGAGTAACGCGTCACGCGAGCTGCTGGCGTTCCTCGATCGGCTTGTGCAGGTCGAAGCCGTCGTGGAGCGCCCGCAGCGCCAACTCGGCATAGCGCGCCGAGATCACGACCGAGATCTTGATCTCGGAAGTCGAGATCATCTGGATGTTGATGTTCTCTTTGGCGAGCAGCTCGAACATCTTTTGCGCGACACCGGCGTGCGACCGCATGCCGACGCCGACCACGGACACCTTGGCGATGTCGTCGTCCCACGCGAGCCCGGCGCCGTCGCCGCACAGATCGCCACACTCGGCCCGCAGGATGTCGAGCGCGCGCTGGCGATCGCCCTTGGGCACGGTGAACGTCATGTCCGTATGGCCGCTGTCGGACACGTTCTGGATGATCATGTCGACCACGATCCCCTCGCGCGCGAGCGGCGAAAAGATGCGGTTGGCGACGCCTGGGTGGTCCGGCACGCCCCGCACGGTGATCTTGGCCTCGTCGCGGTTGACGGTGACCCCGGCGACGACGACGTGTTCCATGAACTCCTCCTCCGGCACGACGAACGTCCCCGGCGCGTCGGTGAAGCTACTGCGAACGTGGATCGGCACGTTGTATTTCATGCCCATCTCGACCGATCGGATTTGCAGCACCTTGGCGCCGGCTGACGACAGTTCGAGCATTTCCTCGTAGCTGATGCGGTCGATCTTGCGGGCGGTCGGCACGATCCGCGGATCGGCGGTGTAGACGCCTTCGACGTCCGTGAGGATCTCGCACACGTCGGCGCCGAGAGCCGCCGCGATGGCGACGCCGGTCGTGTCCGAGCCACCGCGGCCGAGCGTGGTGATGTCGCCGTACTCGTCGATGCCCTGAAAGCCGGCGATCACCGCGATACGCCCCTTGGCGAACGCCGCGCGGAACGGCTCGGGATCGATCGACCGAATCCGCGCCCGAGCGTGCGCGCTGTCGGTCTGGATGCGAACCTGGTAGCCGAGGAACGACTGCGCGTTGCCCCCGAGCGACCGAATCGCCAGCGCGACGAGCGCGCAGCTGATCTGCTCGCCGGTCGACACGATCACGTCGACTTCGCGATCGTTCGGGTCGGGATGGAAATGCGACGCGAGCTGAAGTAGCCGGTTGGTTTCTCCCGCCATCGCCGACACGACGACCGCCACGTCGTGACCTTCTCGTTGCACGCGCAAGCACCTTTCGGCGACCGCGCGAATCCGATCGAGGTTGGCGACCGACGTACCGCCGTATTTCTGAACGATCAGCACCCTGCGCCAGGGTCGCCGCGAATCGGGCGCGCTGTCAACACGGCCCTCTCGCCGGCGGTGCGAACGCGGCTCACACGCGCGCCTATCCCGACTCGGCGCCGTAGATCGGCGCGCCGGCGGTGCGCGCGTCGAGCACCGCGCGCGTGACCGGATGGCGCGCGAGGTCCGGGTCGCGCGCGATCAACCGTTCGGCCTCGTCGCGCGCGAGCGCGAGCAGCTCCGCGTGGCGCTGGAGGTCGCCGAATCGCAGCTTCGGCAGCCCGGCCTGACGCGCACCGAACAGCTCGCCCGGCCCGCGCATGCGCAGATCCGCCTCGGCGATGCGAAACCCGTCGGTCGTCTGCGCCATCACGGCGAGCCGCTGGGCCCCGTCGGACGTGTGGCCTCCCCGCGTCACCAGCAGGCACTGCGACGCCCCGCCGCCCCGGCCGACGCGACCGCGCAACTGGTGCAGCTGCGCCAGCCCGAACGCGTCCGCGTCCTCCACGACCATGAGAGTCGCCTCCGGCACATCGACGCCGACCTCGATCACCGTGGTCGCGACGAGCACGTCGATGTCCCCCGCGCGAAACGCGGCCATCGCCGCGTCGCGCTCGGGCTGCGCCATCCGCCCGTGAACCAGCCCGACGCGCGCCGGCGCCAGCGCGCCGGCCAGCTCCGCCGCCACGGCCGTGGCCGCGGCGCGATCCGCCGCGTCCGACGGCTCGACGAGCGGACACACCACGTACGCCCGCCCGCCGGCCGCGATGCACCGGCGCAGCTCGGCGAGCGCTGCCCGCCGGCCCGCCTTGCCGGACAGCACGCGCGTCTGCGGCGGCGTCCGCCCCGGCGGCAGCTCGTCGATCGTGGTCACGTCCAGGTCGCCGTAGGCGGTGAGCGCGAGCGTCCGCGGAATCGGCGTCGCGGTCATCACGAGCAGGTGCGGTGCGCTCGCGTCGCCCTTGCCGCGCAGGCGCAGCCGCTGCGCGACGCCGAACCGGTGCTGCTCGTCAACGATCGCCAGGCCGAGGCCGGCAAAGCGCACGCCGTCGGCGATGAGCGCGTGCGTGCCGACGGCCAGATCGACGCGGCCGGCCTCGAGCAACCCGAGCGTCGACGCGCGCACGCCGCGCGGCGTCGACGCCGTGAGCAGCGCGAGCCGAATGCCGAGCGCGTCGCACCACGGGGCGAGCGCCGCCGCGTGCTGCTCGGCCAGAAGCTCGGTCGGCGCCATCAGCGCGACCTGGCGCCCGGCAGCGATGACCTGGTGTGCGGCCGCGAACGCCACCGCCGTCTTGCCCGAACCGACGTCGCCCTGGAGCAGCCGGTTCATCGGGACCGACCGCGCGAGATCCGCGCCGATCGCGTCGATCGCCCGCCGTTGCGCGGCGGTGAGCGCAAACGGCAGCGCGCGCGACAGCGCGGCATCGCGCGCCGGCGGGATCGGACACGGCACGGCCTCGAACGACCGCTGCCGGCGGCGGCGGCGCGCCACGGCGAGGCCCAAGAAGAACAGGTCGTCGAACGCGAGGCGCCGGTGCCACGGGCTGGTGCCGGCGTTGAGCGCGTCGACCGCGTCCACCGGCAAATCTTCGGGCGGAGCGTGCAGCGACAGCAGCGCGTCGGCGAGCGGCGCCAGCCCCGCGCGCGCCGCGACGTCGGCGGGTACGCCGTCGACGATGTGATCGCGCGCGCGCTCGACGGCGGCCCAGCACGCCTTGCGCAAGGTGGCCGGCGGCACCCCGGGCAGTGCGCCGTAGCGCGGAAGGATGCCCGGCCCTGCGCCGAGCACGTCCGGGTTGGCCATCTCGATCGCGCCGGCCCGCGCGCGCACGACGCCGGATACCGCCACCCGCGCGCCGCGCGGGAACCGCTTGACCATGCCCGCGTGCGCGTGAAACCAGCGGACGACGAGCCGCGCGCGGCCGTCGGCCAACCGCACTTCCACCCATCGCCGCGGCCCCCGGCGCAGGAACCGCGCGGCGGCCACGTCGCCGGCCGTCGTCACCCGCTCGCCGACGCGCGCGACCGCCTCCTCGAGCGGTATCGCGCGGCGCACGTCGTCGTACCGGCGCGGGACGAGCCACACCAGATCCTCGACGGTCTCGATCGACCGCTCGGCGAGCGCGGCGGCCAGTTTCGGCCCGATGCCCGGCAGGTCGGTCACCGGACGATCGAGCGGCCCGACCGCGGCCGGCGCGACCGGAGCGGCCGCAATCGCGCCGGCCGCCGCGCGGGCGCCGGTGCGCCGGCCGGCGCCGTCGTCTTCCCCGGCGCGGGCGGTCGCCGCCGCCCGCCGCGACGGCGCGCGACCGGCGTTCGCCGCCGCGCCGCGCCGCGCCGGCGCCGGACCCGCGAGCACCTGGCACAGGCGCAGGCCGCGCGCCACCTCGACCGACTGCTCGGCCCGGTCGAGGCGCTCGAACCCGTCGAGCCGCCGCCGCCACGTCAGCAGGGGGCCGCGCCGCTCCTCGGGAGCGACCGGGACCAGTCGATCGACCGCCGCGCGCAACGTGGCCCCGAGGTCGCGCACGTTCGCAAGCCCGGCGAACTGATCGCGGGCGGCGACTTGCAGCGGCGCGCGCAGCGCCTCGACCCGGCGGTGGAGCTCCGTCATCGCCCGGCATGGTACTGCACGCCGCTGACGCCGCCGCGCGGCCCGGGCGATCCGGCCCCCGACGCGCGGTGCCGGGCGGCTCGCGCGAGCCGGCTCAGCCTCGCGCGCCTACTCGCGGTAGGTGAACCGCAGCTCGTAGTCGCACAGGTGGAACACGTCGCCCTCGTCGATGCGCTTGTTGTCGATGCGCATCCCCTTGTAGTCGATCCCGTTGGTCGACCCGAGGTCCTTGATGTAATAGGTGCCGTTGCGGCGGATGACGGCGGCGTGTTTGCGAGAGATGTTCCCGTCTTTGATCGCCAGGTCGGAGGTCTTGGACCCGCGCCCGATGATGAACTGATCCTTCAACACCGGGTAGCGCTGGTTGTTGAAGATCAGATACAGCGTCGGCGCCGCGGCGGGGCGCGCCTGGGCGCCGCCGTAGGCGGGCGGCCGGCTCGCCGGCGCGGGCGGGCGCCGCGGGGCCTGCACCGGCGGCGGCGGCGGCCGGCCCGCCGGCGC
>RFGE01000136.1 GCA_003696105.1 Deltaproteobacteria bacterium
GGCGCGGTCACCGGTTTGTCGGCCGCTGATGTGCCACGGTGATGGCGCGTCCCTCTGCTGCGAGCCGATTGCGCCCGCGCCGGCCGCTTCTGCGACGCGACTCATCCGCCGCGCCGCCAAGCAACCCCGGTGCGGGCTGCCCGGGCCGCGGGGTGAATCATCCCCGGTGGGGCCGCGGGCCGCGGGGCTGCCGAATCAACCCCGGTGCGGGCCGCGGGCCGCGGGCGGCCGAATCAACCCCGGTGCGGGCCGCGGGCGGCCGGCTACCACAATAGCCGACGGGGGCCGGATGACCCCGGCCGCCGGCAAGTCGATCTGCCGGTACGGTGCCCTATAAGCGCGTGAGATCGCTATTGTCGAACTGACGTTTGGCCTGGCACGGCGCGTGCTCGGTCCCACGGCATGTCGCTGCGAACTGCCGTGTTTTGTTTTGCCGCCTCCCTTGCCGCGCTCGCGCCGTCTCGCGCTCGGGCCGAAGGCGAGTGCACTCCCTCGCGCCTGATGGTCGTGCTCGACAAGTCGAGTTCGATGACGGGCACGATCGGCGGCGAAACCAAGTGGGACATCGCGGTCGGCGCGCTCGACGCGGTCGCGTCCGCGTACGAGGACGTGATCGCACTGGGGCTCATGATGTTCCCGTCGCCCGACGAGTGCAGCCCGGGGACGGTGTTCGTGGCGCCGGCGCTCGGCAATCGCGCGGCGATGCTGTCGGCGCTCGGCGACGCGCCGCCGCCGCTCGGCAACTGGACGCCGATGGCGCAGACGCTCGAGGCGGCGGCGGTCGAGCCGTCGCTCACCGGTCCGGGCGGCACGCCCTACGTCGTCCTGATCACCGACGGCTGGCAGTGGTGCTCGCCGTACGATCCGGCGACGCGCTTCGATCCGGTCGATGCGATCGCGTCGCTCAATGCGGCCGGCATCACGACCTACGTCGTGGGTTTCGGCGCGTCGGTGGACGCGCTGGCGCTCAACGCGATGGCGGTCGAGGCGGGCACCGCGCGCGCCGGCTGCGATCCGTCGGGGTCGGATCCGGCGGCGCCGAACCACTGCTACTTCCAGGCCGACGATCCGGCGGAGCTGCTCGCGGCGCTCAACGAGGTGGCCATCGAGGTGTCCTCCGAGGTGTGTGACGGCCTCGACAACGATTGCGACGGCGAGGTGGATGAGGACCTCACGCGCGAGTGCGCTACCGCGTGCGGCGCGGGTTCGGAGACCTGCGTCGACGGCGCGTGGGGCGGCTGCGATGCGCCGCAGCCGGAAGCCGAAGTGTGCGACGGTCTCGACAACGACTGCGACGGCACGACCGACCCCGGATGCGAGTGCCTCCCGGGACAGACGCGGCCGTGCGGCGACGACGGCGACGTCGGCGAGTGCAGCACCGGCACCCAGACGTGCGGCGACGACGGCACGTGGGGCGCGTGCGAGGGGGCCGCGGGACCGTCCGCGGAGGTGTGCGACGGCCTGGACAACGATTGCGACGGCGCGATCGACGAGAGCGACGACGACGTCGGCGGGCTGTGCGAGCCGGGCTACGTGTGCGAAGACGGCGCGTGCGAGCCGATGGATCCGGTGACGCCGCCGGACGATGAGGGCGACGGCGGCGACGGCGAGCCGGCGGCGGACGGCGGCGATGCGAGCGCCGGCTGCGGCTGCCGGGCCGGCGGGATCGGCGGCGAGGGCGCACTCGGCGGAGCGCTGCCGCTGGCGGCGGTCGCGCTGGGACTGCGCCGGCGCCGCCGGCGGTAACGCGGCGTTCGCGCCGCGCGCGGCCGGCGCGCGCGTACGGGAGGGGACGGGTGACTGCACCCGGCGGTGGGCAGGTGGCCGAGACGCCGGCAGCGCGTCCCGGCCCTACGCGCCGGTCACGACCCGCATGGCGGACCGGCAGGGGCAAGTAACCTGTCGAATTGTAAATGATGAGTTGATACGCCGGCGCATGTGAGCGGGACGTGGCCGCGCAGCGGCGGCTGGCCGCGGGGCGTGACCGCGCTCGGCACGATGCGTGCAGCCATGGAGGGCGTGCACCGTTGGATCTTCGCTGTCGTGGTGGTGGCGTGCGTGCCTGCCTGCAGCGCTGTGGGCGACGGTCCCGAGGCGCCGGGCGCCGATGCCGGGCGACCGGTCGACGCCTCCGCAGTCGTCGACGGCGGCGCCTCCGCCGAGCCCGATGCCTCGATCCCGGGCGCCGACGCGGGCGGCGCCGACGCGGGCGCCGGCGCCGACGCGGGCGCGACGCGGTGGGCGCGGGTCGCCGGAACCGGCGGCGCGGGGCTCCGGCTGCGCGAGGGACCCGGCGAGCAGTACGCGGTCCTCGCGGTGATGCCCGAGGGGGCGGTCGTCGAGGTCGTCGGCGGGCCGGCCGGCGCGTGGTGGCAGGTCGCGTTCGCCGGAGACGTCGGCTGGTGCCACGGCGACTTCTTGCAGTGGCTGGACGCACCGCCGGCGGGCGGCCACCTGTTTTTGTTGCCGTGGACGGCGGGGGTCGCCCACCGCGTGACGCAGGGCCACAACACCGGCAGCCACACCGGCAAGGGAGCGTGGGCGTGGGACTTCGGCCTCGCGGAGGGCACGGTCGTGCTGGCCGCACACGACGGCGTCGTGCGGCTCGCTCGCGGCGACAGCACGACCGGCTGCTGCAGCAGCGCGTGCGCCGCCGACGCCAACTATGTCGTGCTCGACCGCGGCGACGGCCTCGAATCGCTGTATCTACACCTGAAGGAGGTCTACGTGCAGGCGGGCCAGGTTGTCAGGCGCGGCGATCCGATCGCGACCAGCGGGCAGACCGGCTGGGCGTGCGGCGCGCACTTGCACTTCCAGATTCAGCAGGCGCCGGGCGCCGGCGGCACGACGAGCTGGTACAACCCGTCCGTGCACGAGTTCTTCTACGACACCGGTGAGGCGTGGGATCCGCCGCCGGGCAGCGAGCCGGTGTCGCAAAACGGCGCGATCGATCTGCCGTAGGTACGCAGGGCCGGGCACTCGCCGGAGACCCGCCGTCCGCGTCAAGTGGCCGTTGCGCACGGGCGCGCCAGCGAGGTCGCAAGATGCGGGGGGAGGTTCGGCGCACGCCCGCAGCGAACGAGGGCGCGTATCAACATCCAGTCAGTACCGAAGGGCGCGAGGCCGTACGCCGAAGATGTCCCGCGGATCGCGACCGCAGCCGCGGGCGACGCGCCACAGCCCCCTACGGTACGCAGATCGGGATCGTCTGGCTGCCGATCCCGGAGGGCCGCGTGAGCGTACCGGAACCGCAGGTGGGCAGCGCCGGCGGGCAGTCGGCGTCCGTGTTGCACGGCGCGGTGCACAGGTCGTCGCCCGTGAGGCACAGGCCGCTTTCGCAGTTGTTCGTGACCGCACAGCTCGCCCCGGCCGGGTCGGTGCCGGCCACCGGCACGAGGCACAGCGCGTCGTAGCGGTTCTGGCCCGCGTTCGCGTTGATGATGCAACTATGGCCCGCGGTGCAGTCCGATGTGGCGCCGCACGCCGGCGCGCACAGCCCCAGCCCCGAGAACTCGGTGCACACGTCGGTCGGCGGGCACTGCGCGTCGTCACCGCCGCAGCCGGTCGTGCAGGTGTCGGTGAGGTCCACCAGGCAGAAGCCACTTTCGCAGCCGGAATCGGCCGTGCACGCGGCGCCGGTTCCGCCCGCGCCGGGGAAGCCGGGATCGCAGTACAGCGCCAGGGTCGAGCCGTCGGTCTCGGTCCCGAGCCCCGAACAGTGCGGCCCCCACGGGTAGCAGTCGGCGGCGGCGGCGCACGCCACGCGGCACCGGCCGCTGAGGCACGCCTCGTCGGCGAAGCACTCCGCGTCGGCGGTGCACGCGATCGCCCGCCGCGCGGTCATCGTTCCGGTGCCGCAGAACCGCCACGACACGCCGTCTTCGACGGTGAACCGCGCCGACCACGCGTACTGTGCGCGGGCCGGCATCGCCGCGGTCGCCTCGTACTGATCGTAGCCCTCGACGTAGTCGGGCGAGCCCGGCCCGTAGCCGGCAGTGGGCGCCACGTCGATCCAGATCCAGCCGGGCGTCGTGGCCGGGTCGGTGCCCGCCGGCCCGTAGCCGATTTGCCCGCGCAAACTCGCCGACGGGTCGACGCCGGTGGTCGCGTCGGTGATGCCGGCCTCGCGCACGCGGGCGGACCACGTATGCGACACGGCTTCGATGCCGTCGCGGTGCGGCGGGGCGACCAGGTTGCAGTCGTCGACCGCGCTCGCGGTGTCCCAGTACAGGAAGCCGGCCGACAGCGTGTGCGAGCCGCTGGTCTGGGTGGCGGTCACGTCGACGTACCCGGCCGCCGTGACCGCCGGCGTCACGCAGTCCACCGCGGTGGCCGACACGTAGGTGCACGCAGCGGCCGTGCCGCCGAACGCGATCGCCACGTCGCTCGAAAAGTTGGTCCCGACGACGCGGACGCGCTCGCCGCCGAACGTGCCGCCGGTATTCGGCGACACGGCGGTCACCGTCGGCGGCACCGCGAGGTCCGCATCGGGCACGGGCGGTGCCGCGTCCGGCGTCGGTGCGGCGGCATCGGGCGCGGGCGGCGCCGCGTCCGCGCGGCTGGCGGCATCGGCCGCGGTCCCGGCGTCGGCGGCGGTCCCCGCGTCGGGCGAGGGCACCGCG
Source organism: Deltaproteobacteria bacterium (assembly GCA_003696105.1). Lineage (NCBI taxonomy): Bacteria > Pseudomonadati > Myxococcota > Myxococcia > Deltaproteobacteria bacterium. The sequence continues at coordinate 4,623 of RFGE01000136.1, forward strand.
TCGGTGGCCGACACCGCGCCGTCGGGACTGGGGCGCGCGGCGTCGGCCCCGGCGGCGTCGGCCGCCCCGGCGGTGTTGCCGGACGCGCAGGCGGTCGCCAGTCCGAGGGCGACGCTCACCGCCGCGACGGCGCGGGCGCTTCGGGCGGGCCGCAGGGGGGGCGCAGTCGGCGCCGGGCGGTGCAGGTCGCGGGTCGACACGCTGGCGTTCTAGCACCGCGCTTCGCGTTCCGACGGTGTTTTGGCTAACAAGTCCGCACCGGGCCGCCGGGTCGGGGGCGCGGCGCCGCCCGCGCCATGGGCGCACGGCGCCGGGCGGCCCCGGCCCGGCCGCGTGCGCGCCGCGACCAACCCGTGTACTCTTGCGAACATGCGAGTCACGGTCGCCGCGTGCGTCGCCGCGATCGTCGGCGTTGCCGGCGTCGCGGGGTGCTCGGATCGCCGGCCGCCGGTGGCGGGCGTGGGCCAGTGGATCCTCGGCAAGACGGAGCTTCGCGAGGCCCCCGGGTTCTGCAATCCCGACGCGGTGACCTTGTGCTCGAACAACGGCGCGGTCGCGATCGGCGACCAGGCGGCGTCGGTCAGCCTCTACTTCGCGGGCCCGGACCCGGACGCGAAGCTCGTCGAGATCGAACTCGTCGTGCGCAGCTGCGACCCGGAGCCGCTGGCGCGCGCGCTGATCGAAAAACTCGGGCCGCCGGCGGTGCGCCGGCCGCCGCACCTTCAGTGGCGCTCGGAGGGCGCGTTCGTGGCGGCGCAGGTGCCCGAGTCGCACCGCCGCTGCCTGGTTCACTTCGTCGCGCCGACCGATCGCGATCGCATCGCCGAGCTCACCGCCGAGGCCGGCACCACATCGTCACCGTCTCCTCGATGAGCGCGCGCGTGCGCGCCAGCGGCTGCCCCTTTGGCACGATGGGGCCGATCGACGCCGCCGCGTCGGCCACGTTGCCGTCGCAACTACCGGTGCAGAACGCGACGGGAATGTCGGCGCCGACGTCCCTCGCGGATGCGCCGGGCGAGGTCGATGCCGGTCATACCCGGCATGTCCACGTCGGTGATGACGCCCGCCACGGTCGCGCCGCGATCGTCGCGGAGGATGTCGAGGGCGTCGCGCGGGTCGAACGCCAGGACCGGCTCGTGGCCCATCCGCTCGAGGATGCGGAACAGCAAGAACCCGTGCTCGCGCTCGTCGTCCACCACCAGGATGCGCATGTCGCCGGCAGCATGCCGCACGGGTATGACGCGATCAACGGCATCGACGGCTCGGCCGCGCCGGACCGGGCGCGGCGTCCGGAGTGGAGTGGTCGGGCCTCCACAGTCACTCGGCGACGGCGCGCAGGGTCACCGTCACCTCGACCACGTCGTCGACCTTGAACATGAGAAACCGCGGAGCCCGCATCCCGAGTTCCCGCACGTCGAGGTCGAACGCCGCGGTCGCGTCGAGCCCGGCCGCATCGACGTGACCGCGGCCGGTCGCGCGCACGGCGACCTGGCGATCGCGCCATCGCAGCACCCCCTCGGCCAGCGCTTCGACCTGGCCGTCGCTCGCCGTGCGGACGTCGCGCAGGCCGGTGAGCGAAAACCGCGCGTGCGGGTAGCGATCCACCTCCATGTCCTTGCGGAGCTTGCGGTTCTTGAGGAAGTCGCCCGCGTCGAATTGCGCCATGTCCAAGGTCAGCTCGGCGCGCGCGTCGCGGTCGAGCGCAGCGGGGTCGGCGTCGACCGTGCCCGACAGGCGGTCCCACACGGCGTCGGTGTCGTGAATCGCCGACTTCGCGCGCACGGCGACCCGGCTGTTGGCGGTGTCGATGCGGTACGTCGGCATGGCGGTCAGGACCCCCGGCGCGGCGTCGCGGTGCGCGCGCGGTGGCGTCCGGTCGTCGGCGAGCCGCTCAGTTGGCGAGACACTGCAGCACGAGGGTCGTGATGTTGTCCGTGCCGCCGGCGCGATTGGCGGCGTCCACCAACTCGGCGACCGCGCGCTCGAGCGTCGGAGCGTTGACGACGATGTCGCGGATCTGGTCGTCCGAGATCATCCCCGACAGCCCGTCGGAGCACAGCACGAACATGTCGCCGTCTTCGATCTGGTGGGCGCGGATGTCGACCTGGACCGTCTCCCGCATGCCGAGCGCCCGCGTGATGACGTTCTTGTGCGGGAAGTTGCGCTCCTCGTCCTCGGTCATGTCCGGCTTGGCTTCCTTGTAGTCCTCGAGCAGCGAGTGGTCCCGCGTGAGCTGCTCGACGGTGCCGTTGCGGATGCGGTACGCGCGCGAGTCGCCGACGTGGCCGATGTAGATCTTGTCGCCGGAGACGAGCCCGGCGACGATGGTCGTGCCCATCCCCTTGTAGCGGATGTCGCGGCACGACGTTTCGAAGATGCGCAGGTTGGCGAGCTTGACGCTGCACACCAACCGGTTCTCGACGTACGACAGCGACCGGTCCATCTTGTAGGGCCAGGTCGCCTCCTCGTCCTTGGTGCGCTGGTAGAACTCGCCGATCGTCTCGGCCGCCATCTTGGACGCGACCTCGCCGGACGCATGGCCGCCCATGCCGTCGGCGACGATGAAGAGCTGCTCGTCCTCGATCAACGAGAAGTAGTCCTCGTTGTGCGTCCGCTTCATTCCGACGTCGGTTTTGGCGGCGTAGCGGATCTTCATGGGCATTCGGGTCGCGGACTCCCAGCAACCCCTCGTAATTCGGCATGATATGAGGGGCGGGGGTTTCGAGTCAACGTTGACACGGGACGACTTGGGTCTTGTACCATGCCGGGCGCGTGCTGGCCGAGATCGTCACCGTCGGCGACGAGCTGTGTCGCGGAGAGATCGTGGACACGAATTCGTCGTGGCTGGCCGAGAATTTGTGGGATCTCGACATTACGGTCGCCTGGATGACGAGCTGCCGGGACATCGCGGCCGACATCGCGCGGGCGCTGCGGGACGCCGCGGGCCGGTCCGACGTCGTGCTGGTCAGCGGCGGCCTCGGCCCCACCGAGGACGACCTGACGGTCGATGTCGTCGCCCAGCTCGCGGGCGTCGCCCCACAGGTCCACGCGCCGTCGCTCGCGCGCATGACCGAGCGGTTCGCCCGCGCCGGCTATCGTCTCACCGACAACAACCGGCGGCAGGTGCGCGCGCCGGCGGGGGCGCGCGTGTACGACAACCCGGTCGGGCTCGCGCCGGGCTTCGAGGTCGCCATCGACGGCACGCCCGTGATCTGCCTGCCCGGCGTGCCGCGCGAGCTGCACGCGATCTTCGACGCCGACGTGCGCCCGCGGTTGGTGGAACTGCGCGAGGCGCGCGGCGAATCCGTCGAGCGGATCGCGCGGCGGATCTACCGCGTGTTCGGCATGGGCGAGTCGCACATCGACGCGGCGCTGGCCGGTGTCACCGCCGGCGTCGCCGGCGCGTCGATCCACTATCAGGTCAAGTATCCCGAGACGCTCGTCAAGGTGGTGGTGCGGGATCGCGATGCGGCCGCCGCGGGCGAGCGGCTTGCGGCGCTCGACCGCGAGGTGCGCGCGCGGCTCGGCGACAAGATCTACGGGACCGACGGCGACACGCTCGCCGGCGTGCTCGGCCGGCGGCTGCGCGCCGCGGGCGCCACCCTTGCGACGGCCGAATCGTGTACGGGCGGGTTGGTCGGCGCGCTCGTGACCGACGTGCCGGGGGCGTCGGACTACTACGTCGGCGGGGTCGTCGCCTATGCCAACGCGATCAAGGTGAGCGCCCTCGGCGTGTCGGAGGAAACGCTCGCCGAGTACGGCGCCGTGAGCCGCGAGTGCGTCGTCGAGATGGCGCAGGGCGCGCGCACGCGGTTCGGCGCGGACTACGCGGTCGCCGTCAGCGGCATCGCGGGACCCGGCGGCGGCACGCCGGACAAGCCGGTCGGCCTCGTGTGGCTCGCGGTCGCCGGGCCGGGCGGCGGCGCCGAGCGGTCGTTCCACTGGCCCGGCGCGCGCGATCAGATCCGGTCGCTGGCGGCCCACGCGGCGCTGGCGATGGTGCTGCGCCAGGTGGCGCGATGACGGGGGTAGCGTGAGACTGTTCGTCGGAGTGCGCGTGTCGATGGCGGCGGTGGACGCGATCGCCGACCTGGCGCGGTCGCTGCGCGAGGCCGCGCCGGAGTTGCCCCTGCGGTGGGTGCCGCCGGCCAACTACCACGTCACGCTCAAATTCCTCGGAGAGGTCCGGCCGGAGGCGGTCGAGGCGGTGCGCGACGCCGTCGGCGCCGGACTGCGGGACGAGGCCGCGTTGCGTTTCGCGACGCGCGGCGTCGGCGCGTTCCCGGCGCTGGAGCGGGCGCGCGTTCTGTGGGTCGGCGTGGACGACCCGGGACACCGGCTGGCGGCGTTGGCCGCGGCGGTGGAGGCGGCGGTGACGCCGTTGGGGTTTCCGCGCGAGCGGCGCGCGTTCCACCCACACGTGACGATCGCGCGGGTGCGCGGTGTTGCGGACGTCCGCGCTGCGGTGATAGGGTTCACTGAACAACCGTGCAGTGAGACGGCGGCGGACCGCGTGACCCTGTTCGAAAGCCGAATAAAACCAGGTGGTTCAGAGTATGTGGTGCGCGCGGAGTGGCCGCTCCGTCAGACCGGCCCGGTACAACCCGAGTCTGGACAGCCCAGCTAGGAGCGACACATGGCAGCCAAGCAACCCTCTCCCGCCGACATCCATGCCCAGCGCACCAAGGCCATCGAACTGGCCATCGGCTCGATCGAAAAGCAGTTCGGCAAGGGCGCGATCATGCGCCTCGGCGACGAAAACGCGATCCCGAAGGTGAGCGTCATCCCGACCGGCTCGCTCGGGCTGGACGTGGCCCTCGGGGTCGGCGGGCTGCCGCGCGGCCGCATCATCGAAATCTATGGCCCGGAGTCGAGCGGCAAGACGACCCTCACTCTGCACGCGGTGGCCGAAGCGCAGCGGCGCGGCGGCGTCGCCGCGTTCATCGACGCCGAGCACGCGCTCGACGTGAGCTACGCCAAGAAACTCGGCGTCAACACCGAGGAACTGCTGGTGTCGCAACCGGACTGCGGCGAGCAGGCGCTCGAAATCGCCGACATGCTCGTCAGGTCGAACGCCGTCGATCTGATCGTCATCGACTCGGTCGCGGCGCTCACACCGCGGGCGGAGCTCGAGGGCGACATGGGCGACGCACACGTCGGCCTGCAGGCGCGGCTGATGAGTCAGGCGCTGCGCAAGCTCACCGGCGCGATCTCCAAGTCCAACGCGATCGTCATCTTCATCAACCAGATCCGCATGAAGATCGGCGTCATGTTCGGCAGCCCCGAGACCACCACCGGCGGCAATGCGCTCAAGTTCTACTGTTCCGTGCGCCTCGACATCCGCCGCATCGGCGCCATCAAGAAGGGGGACGCGGGAGTCGTCGGCAACCGCACGCGCGTCAAGGTCGTCAAGAACAAGCTGGCGCCGCCGTTCCGCGAGGTCGAGTTCGACATCCTCTACGGCGAGGGGATCTCGCGCGAGGGCGAGCTGCTCGACATGGCGGTCGCCGCCAACATCGTCGACAAAAGCGGCGCGTGGTACAGCTTCGACGGCGAGCGGATCGGCCAGGGGCGCGAGAACGTGCGCGACTTCTTGCGCGAGCACCCGGACGTGTTCAACGCGATCGAGGCGAAGCTGCTCGCGCACCACAACATCGCGCGCATCGGCGTCGACGACGCATCTGCTGTACCGGCCGAAGCCGTCGCCGCGAAGTCGTCCGCCAAGGGCAACGGCGCGGCGAGCCGCGCGCGCGCATGACGCGGCGCGCCGCGCGCGCATGACGCGGCGCGCTGCGCGCGCATGACGCGGCGCGCCGCGCACGCGCATGACGCGGGGCGCCGCGCGGGCGCCGCGCGGGGCGCGACGGCGGGCGCCGCGCGCTGCCGGCGGCGCCGAGCCGGTCAGGGCTCCCGGTCGAGCGCGCCGAGCACCGCGTCGCGGACGGCGTCGTAGTCGTCGGGCAACTCGATTGGCACGTTGCGATGCGCCGGGCGCGGCACCGCGGCGAGTGCGCCGTCGTGGTACCGCGTCTTCATGTCCGCAAACTTCAGGCCGTTCGCGGTCGAGATCACGACCACGCGGTCGGCCGGCCGGATGGTTCCGGCCGCCACGAGCTTTTCGAGCGCGGCCAGCGCGACGCCGGTGTGCGGGCAGCAAAACATGCCGGTGAGGTCGGCGCGCGCGGCCGCGTCGGCCAACTCGGGCTCGGTCGCCTGCTCGACGACGCCGTCGAACGCGCGCAGAGTGCGGACCGCCTTGTCGAGGCTCACCGGATTGCCGATCTGGATGGCCGACGCCAGGGTCGGCTGCGCCGTCACTGGCTCGAATCGGTCGAAACCGCGCCGATAGTAGCGGTACAGCGGGTTCGCCTGCGCCGACTGGGCGACGCAGATCCGCGGCAACCGCGCGATGACGCCCAGCTCTTTCATCATCAGAAAGCCGGCGCCGAGCGCGGACACGTTGCCGAGGTTGCCGCCGGGGATAATCACCCAGTCGGGCACTTCCCAGTCGAACTGCTGCACGATCTCGAACGCGACCGTCTTTTGCCCCTCGACGCGCAGACTGTTCATCGAGTTGGCGAGGTAGACCTCCTTGGACTCGGTGAGACGCCGAACGATGCGCATACATCCGTCGAAGTCGGTGTCGACCGCGGCTACGATCGCGCCGTTGGCGAGCGGCTGTACGAGCTGGGCGGTGCTGATCTTGCCGCGCGGCAAGATCACGACGGCGCGAATGCCGGCGGCCGCGGCGTAGGCGGCCAACGACGCCGACGTGTCGCCGGTCGACGCGCACGCCACGGCGCGGATCGGCGCACCGTCGGCGATCATCTGGTTGACGGTCGACACCAGCACCGTCATGCCCAGATCCTTGAACGAGCCGGTGTGCGAGTTGCCGCATTGTTTGACCCACAGGTCGTCGAGGCCGAGCGTGCGGCCGTAGCCCTTGGCCCAGAACAGGTTGGTGCCGCCCTCGAACATCGACACGACGTTGTCGTCGCGCACGTGCGGCGCGACCCACTCTTTTTTTCCCCATACGCCGGAGCCGTACGGCCACCGCGTGGACATGAACCGCTCGTCGAACAGCTTGATCCACGCCGCGGCGGACCGGTGGCGCAGCGCATCGAGGTCGTGCACGACTTCGAGTAGCCCGCCACAGCGCGGGCAGCGGTACACGATCGCGTCGAGCGGATGATCGCCGTCGCAGCCCGCGATGCAGCGGAACACGGCTCGGTAGGTCATGCCCGAACCTTACTTCTTTTTGGGGCGGGCTTTGAGGACGACCCGGTTGTCCTTGACGACGACGTTGAAGTCGACCGCCTTGGCGTTGTGCTGCTGGAGAATTCGCGGGGCCTGTCGGTTGAGCGTGCGCACGAGCTTGTCGAACGTGACGTTGTCCGTGCGTTCTCCGACCAGCTTCTTGGCCTTGACGTACTGGGCGTACAGGGCGCGCGCCTTGGCTTCGGTCATGCCCGGTGGCAGCGTCGGTTTCGTCGCGGACGGCGCGGCGCTGGCCGGCGCAGGCCTCGGGGGTGTTCGCGCCGCGCCACCGGCCGTCGCCGCGCGCGGGCTGGCCGGGTGCGGCGCGCTGCCCGCCCGCTGGCGGCGGCTGTACGCGCCGGCGCGGGCCGCGGCGCCGGTGCGCACCGGCTCGCCCGCGGCGCGAACGTCGGCCGGCAACGGGGGCGGCGTGCTCCGCCGTTGGGCGGCGCCGTCGCCCGGCCGCGGCCGCGCCGGTGCGGGCTCGCCCGGCTCCGGCGAGGTCTTGGCTGGCCTGGCCGCGGGCGCGGTTCGCTTCGCCGCGTGCTCGTCCGTCGCGCTCGCCTTGCCGCGCGCGTCGTCGGCCAGGATCGCGTCGAACATCGCGTCGAAGTCGAAGTCGTCGCCGAGGTCGGCCTCCTCGATCTCGTGCACGCGCGGCTTCGGCTGGCGGACGACGGCCGCGGCTTCGGAGTCCGCGTCGCGCTCGGCGCGCGCGCGCAGCCGCTCGCGGTCGCGCAGCACCCGATCCCGCAGCAGCTTGGGCATCTGCGCCAGAATCTCGTCCGGCACGTCGCGCCCCTTGGCGACCTGGCGGCGGGCGGCCGCCGCCAGGTGAGGGGCGTAGCGGCCCTGCTCGATCGCGCGCAGGGTGCGCTTCCAGTAGGTGTTGTACGAACCGTACTTCTGCGTGAGCGTGTTGATGCGGAACCGCAGCGCGGTGTTGCGCTCTTTGCGCTGCGTGAGGACCAGCATGCGCCGCTCGATCTGGCGGTGGAGCGTCGCCGGCGCGGCTTTCTGGACCCCCATGAAGTACTGCTCGTACAGGACCTTGCACCGATCGATGGCCTGCTCGAGCGAGTCGAGTTCCTCGGCGATGTCGATGTCGCCGTCCCGCGCGGTGCGGGTCTCTGAGCGGGAAGCCACGGCGCTGGCGTCAGGGTACCAGACATGGTAGGACGCCGGCGACATGTTGCGTCGCTGGCTCGTCGTCGTTTGGATCGCCGCTGCGGCGGCGGGGTGCAAATCGGAGTCGGCCCGGCTCAAGGCCGAGGGGAACATGCGGTTCAACCAGGGGCAATACGCCGAGGCGCGGGACGCGTACGCCCGCGCGGTCGATGCGGATCCCGAGGATCCCGGCGCGCGCGTGCTCCTCGGCAACGCGCTGATCGAACTGCACGACTACGACGCGGCGCGCGAACAGTTCGAGCGCGCGCTGGAATTGGATCCGGACGCGCCGGAAGCGCACCGCGGCCTCATGACCATCGTGTCGCACACGGCGGCCCCCGGCGATTCGGACGCGTTCGCGCGGTTCCTCGCGCACGCCGAGGCGCTCGTCGCGGCCCGCCCCGAGGACAAGAACGCACTGATCAACGCGGGCATCATCACGTCCGAGGCCGCCAATCCGGCCGATCCTGACGCCTACGCCAAGGCGCAGGCCAAGGCCGAGTCGTATCTGCGGCGCGCGCTCAAGATCGACGACCGCGATCCGAAGTTGCTGTTCCACCTGGTGGTCGTGTACGCCCGCAAGGGCGAGGTCGCCGTCGGCGAACGCGTGGTGGACCGTATCCGCGCCGTCCAGCCGGAGGCCGGCCTGGCCGATTACGCGGCGGCCGTGCTCTACGCCCTGGCCGGCGCGCGCGACCGCGCCCTCGCGTCGGTCGAGGCTCTGCTCGCCAACGCCGACGTCGATCCGGACAGCCTGTTGGCGCGCACGTCCTATCTCGCGTCGCTGCACGGCGACGCCGAGTTCCAGGCGCTGATCGCCGAGGCCAAGCGCCGGCGGCAGTAGCGCGGCGCGCGGCCATGCGAGCGAGGTACTGCCAGACGCGGGCGCGGCGGGCGGCGCGCGCCGCCGCACGGCGCTGAGGGAGAGTGGAGCCGTGTCGGTCGTCTACTTTCTCGTCTTGCTCGGCGTGCTCGTGGTCGTCCACGAGTTCGGCCATTTCTTGGCCGCCAAACTCCTCGACATCAAGGTGCTGCGGTTTTCGTTCGGGTTCGGCCGGCCGCTCGTGCGCGTTCGCGCCGGCGAGACCGAGTACCAGATCGGTGCCGTTCCGCTCGGCGGTTACGTGCGCATCCTCGGGGAGGAAGGCGACCGCGTGTCACCGGCGGACGCCGGCCGGTCGCTCGCCGCACGGCCGCTGTGGCAGCGACTCGCCGTCGTGTTCGCCGGCCCGGCGGCGAATCTCGCGTTGCCGATCGTCGTGTACTTTGCACTGTTCGCGGGCCACGCCGACCTGCCGGCCGCCGTCGTCGGCGACGTGATCGCCGGCGGGCCGGCTGCACGCGCCGGCGTCGAGCCGGGCGATCGCGTCGTCGCGGTCGACGGCGATCCGGTTCGCTACTGGGAGGAACTCGCCGCGCGCGTCGATGCGGCGACGGGCCGGCCGATACGGCTCGACATCCAGCGCGACGGCCGCCGCGTCGAGCGATTCGTCACGCCGGTCGAGCGCGTCGTGCGCGAGCGCGACGGCCGCGTCCGTCGACGCGGGTGGATCGGCGTGTCGCACGCGCCGTTCCTGCCGCGCATCGGCGTCATCGATGCGACATCCGCCGCGGCGCGCGCGGGCCTCCGCACCGGCGACGTGATCGCGGCCATCGACGGTGTCCGCGTCGACACGTGGACGGCGCTGCGGCGCCAGCTTACAGGGCCGGCGCGGCGGCGGACGATAGCGTACTTGCGCGGCGCGCGGGTTCCCGGGATTCCGCAGGTGGAGCTGCTCGAGCCCGGACTCGCCGACGTCGTGCCCGACGCGAAATTCGACGCGCAGGGTCGTCCGTCGGCCGACTACGGCATCGCGCCGGCCGAGATGTTCGTCGCGGCCGTGGAGCCGGGATCACCGGCGGCCCGCGCGGGGCTGCGGCCGGGCGACCTCGTGTCGGCGATCGACGGCCGACCGATCGAGTACTGGTTGGAACTCGACCAGGCGCTCCAGAGCGACCCGGGGCGGTCGTGGAAGCTGACGTGGCGGCGGACTGGGCCGGACGGCCGCGCGATCACCTTGAACGGCACGATCGCGCAGCGGTGGGAGGCGGTCACCGACGAGTTCGGCAATCCGGCGCGCGCCCTCCGGTTCGGCGCGGTCAACGCGGTCGCGCGCGGGGAGGGGCGGCGAGTCGCAATCGAAGGCCGCATCGGCTACGCGATCGGCAAAGCGATCGCGCGTGCGGGCGACACCGTCGTCGACATGGCGCGCGGGCTGGCTGCCATCGTCGCGGGGCGGGCGCCGCGCGAGTCGGTGGGCGGGCCGCTGATGATGTACCGAGTCGCATCGGTGTCCGGGGCCAAGGGATGGGACGCATTCTTGCTCCTGTTGGCGCTCATCAGCGTCAACCTGGGGCTGCTCAACTTGCTGCCGATCCCGATGCTCGACGGCGGCAACCTCGTGGTGTTCGCGATTGAAGCGGTGCGCCGGCAGCCTCTGACGGCCGAGGGGCGCAACCGTGTCATGCTCGTCGGGCTCGGCGTCGTCGTCGCGATCACGCTGCTCGCGCTGCGCAACGACGTGGTGCGTTACCTGATTTGACCGATGAAGCTGCTCGCCATCGACACCTCGACGTGGACGACGAGCGTGGCCGTCGTCTGTCCGGCCGGTGTGGTGGTGCAGCGGGAGCGCGCGGTCGATACGCACAGCGACGTGCTGCTGGCGCTGGTCGACGACGCGCTGCACGCGGCCGGGATGACTCCGGCCGACCTCGACGGCGTCGCCGTCGGCGCCGGTCCGGGCTCGTTCACCGGTCTGCGCATCGGCATGGCCACCGCCAAGGGGCTGTGCTTCGCACTCGGCGTGCCGCTGTGGACCGTGTCGTCGCTCGCGGCGTTGGCGCGCGACGCCGGACCGCATCCGGGGCGGACGGTCATTGCCGCGCTCGACGCCAAGAAGTCCGAGGTGTTCGCCGCGGCGTATGCGGTGGGCGATGACCGCGTGCCGCACGCGCTGTCGGATGAGGTGGTGTGCCGCCCGCGCGGCCTGGCTGCCGCGCTCGGGAACCCGGCGGCGCCGGTCGTCGTCGGCACCGCGGTTGCGGCCTATCCGGATGCGTTCGCGGGCTGGGATGCGCGTGTCGCGCCGGCCGCGCGGGCCACTCCGTCGGCGGAATCCGTTGGAATGCTCGCACTTTGCGGCGCGACCGCGGCGGACCTCGCGACGGCCGTGCCGCACTACGTGCGCCTGTCGGACGCGGAGATCAACCGTCGCGATCGGATCCCCTGATCGGCCCGCGGTTGTGTCATGATGGAGGCGTCGGGACGAGGCGGCGTGGCCGCTCCCCCGCGCCTCACTAGATTCGCTTCGCGTCACGACGAGGGCTCACGCCCAGCTGGAGGTCACGTGCAAGCTAGCAACTTTGGCGAGACGAAGCAGGAACTGATGGCGCGACTCGAGGCGGAGCATCGTGCGCTCAAGGCGCGCGTGCAGGAGCTCGAGTCCCACTTGTCGCTGTCGCCGTCCGAACAGCTCGAGCTAGCTCGTCTCAAGAAGTTGAAGCTACAAACGAAAGACCAGCTGTACGCGCTGCGGCGCAACTGACGTCGATCGTCTGTCGGCACGCCGTATCGAGACGCCGGCCGCGTGGCAGTCGCCGTCGCGCCGACGGCCGTGGTACATCCGTGGCATGGGTGGCCATCACCGGCGCGTGGTACGACCGCGCAGCGCTGACGCCGCGATCGACCGGCCGAACGATCGCGCAGCGTGGGTCGAGCGGTTGCGCCAGACGGGTATTCGGATCGACCGCGAGGGGCGGCTGTGGCACGAGGGGGAGGAGATCCGGCACGAGGGGCTGCGACGGGCGTTGCTCCGGTGGCTCGACCGCCTCGACGACGGCCGGCGCGTGCTCCGGCTCGACGCCGAGCGGTACGCGTACGTCGATGTCGAAGACGCCGATCTGATCGCCACGTCTGCCCGCTGGGAGGGCGACCGCGCGTGGATTCGCACGAACGACGGCGCCGAGGAGGAACTCGACTACGGGACGCTTCGGGTCGGGGCCGGCGATGCGCTGTACTGTGCGGTGCGCGGCGGCCGGCTGGTCGCGCGCATTGCGACTCCAGCCTACTATGCGCTCGCTCAGCGGATCGAGGAGACCCCGCACGGGTTCGCGCTCCGCGCCAACGGTCGGCTCTACCCACTTGCGGATGGCACGGGGTCGTCACAATGAAACGGCCGGCTCCGATCGCACACCTGCGAACGCGGACGCCATAGGCTCCGCTCCGATCGGCGTCGAAGCCGAGCCGTCGCGCTGGTTGGCGCCAATGTCTCTTGCCGGGTGACCGCGTCGCGCAGGTTCCCGGTCTCGCCGCGCGTGCGGTAAGCTGCCGCCGCATGTCGATCCGCATCGTGGAGATTCACCCCGCAGACGATCCCAAGGCGCTCAACCGCGAGTGGTTCGTCGTCGAGAACACCGGCGACCGGCCGTTTTCGACCAAGAACTGCGCGCTCGGGACCGGGTACGGCGGCCAGCGGCCCAAGCCGCTCGGGACGCTCGATCCGGGCTTCGTCATCAATCCGGGCGAGAAGGTCCGCGTCATCACGGGCAACCCGGGACGCAAGGCGCACGGCAAGCCCCCGGAAGACGACATACCGAACTACCACCTGTTTCTGGGGGCGCCGGTGATCAAGCGACCGGGCGTCGTGCTGGCGCTGACGCTGCGCTCCGCGGAGGTCGCCCGCGCGACCTACGATCCGAACGCGGCCGGCGGCGTCGCGGAGGCGTAGCGGGTAGGCGGCGGCCAACCCGGCCGTGCGCCGCGGCGACGCGCGGGCAGGTGCGCGGCCGTCGCGCGCGGCCTGGTTCTGTGACGCCGGCTACAGGAGCGCCGCGACGCCGACCGTGACGGCGAGGCCGACGCCGAACGACACGGCGAACGCCACGGCCAGGAGCCACAGCGGCGGAGTGCCGGCGCGGGGGGGGCGTGGGGGCTGCACCGCCGCGACGCCGGCGTCGTCGACCGGCGGCGCGTGGGGCCGGAACGCGGTCGGCGTGTGGACGGGCGGAAA
>RFGE01000137.1 GCA_003696105.1 Deltaproteobacteria bacterium
GAACTCGCGGCACGTGCGCGGGCGCAGCTCGTACACCGCGCACGCATACGGCGCGGACGGCGCGAGGGCCGCGCAACGGCCGCCGGCCCGCGCGATGCGCAAGCGGCGGCCGCGGCGGTCGATGAGATCCGGCCGAGCGGTCACCAGCGGCTCGCGCGGCGACAGCTCCACCGCGTCGTACGCCTCGCGGCAGCAGGCTCCGCACGCGAGGCAGTCGAGCGCGCGCTCGAACCGCTCGCACGCGGGGTCGCCGGCGTCGACGCGCGCGCCGCGCGCCTGCCGGCAGCGATCGACGGCGCGGCCGCGGCCGCCGCGGTAGCGCCACGCGCAGTCCCCGCAGCGCGCGTTCAGCCACGGCGGGATCGGCGCGCCGGTGCGGTGCACGGGCCACGGGTCGTCCACCGTGGCAAACAGCGTGCCGGCCGCGCCGGCGTCCCGCGCCGCGCGCGCGATCCCGGCGGTGGCGGCCAGCGCCCGCCGCAAGTGCGGCGCCCACGGCGGGCGGTCGGCGCGCGCGAGCGCCCGCCGCGCGGCCACCGACGTCGGGTCGTCGGCCGGCGCCAGCGGGTCGTCGGGCAGGGCGTCGTACATCGCGCGGTGGTCGGTCGTCGGCGCGAGGAATTCGCGCAACCCCAGCGGCGCCGCCAGCGCGGCCTGCGCGCGGAGGCACGCGCGTTCGCGCGGCAGGTCCCGGTCGGTTTCGTTGTCGAGGCCCCAGTCGGGGCGCGCAAACGCGTCGGCCCCTTCGACGAGCGAGTGGCACAGCTCGTGGAAGATCATCTGCGCCAGCGAGTCGTCGGGATCGAGGTGCCGCGCGGTCGCGATCGCGAGCACGCCGCGGCCATCGGTGTGCGCGTAGGCGTCGTCGGTGCGCACGACGCGCAGGCCGATGCGCCGCGCCGCCTCGATCCAGATGTGGTCGAGTGGATCGCGGTACGGCGCGGCGGGAACGCGACTCATCGGCAGGTCGACCGCGGCCTCGGACGCGGCGACAGCCGCAGCCGGCGCGCGCGCTCGGCGCCCTCCGGTCGATCGATCGCGCCCATCGTGGTTGCCAGCGTCGTGAGTCCTCCGGCGTGCGCCACCTCGTCCCGCGGTCAGATGAAGAAATCGGGGGCGAGTTCGGCGCCGGGCACGACCGAGTACTTCGACAGGTCCGTGACCCCCTCGGCGGCGAGCACGTCTTCGTCGATGAAGAAGTTGCCGGTGACTTCGCGCGACGGCTTGGTGAGGATCGCGTGGGCCGCGTCGGCCATGATGTCCGGCTTGCGGCTGCGCTTGGCCATCGCGTCGCCGCCGAGCAGGTTGCGGATGGCGGCGGTGTCGATCGTCGTGCGCGGCCACAGCGTGTTGACGGCGATGCCGTCGCCCCGGAACTCCTCCGCCATCCCGAGCGCGCACATGCTCATACCGTACTTGGCCATCGTGTAGGCGACGTGCGGCGCGAACCAGCGCGCCTCCATGTTCAGCGGCGGCGAGATGTTCAGAATGTGCGGATTGTCCGACTTCTTCAGGTGCGGGATGCACTTTTGCGAGCACAGGAACGTGCCGCGCGCGTTGACCGAGTGCATCAGATCGAATTTCTTCATCGGCGTCTGCAGCGTGCCGGTGGGGCTGATCGCGCTGGCGTTGTTGACGAGAATGTCGATGCCGCCGAAGGTCTCGACCGTCTTGGCGACGGCGGCCTCGACCTGGTCTTCGAAGCGAATGTCGACAACGCACGGCAGCGCCTTGCCGCCCGCCTTTTCGATCTCCTCGGCGGCCGTGTAGATCGTGCCCGGCAGCTTCGGGTGGGGTTCGGCGGTCTTGGCGGCGATGGTGACGTTGGCGCCGTCGCGGGCCGCCCGCAGCGCGATCGCCAGGCCGATGCCGCGGCTTCCGCCGGTGATGAACAGAGTCTTGCCGTGAAGCGTTGCCATGGCGCGAACCTATCTCGGATGGACGGCCGACGCCAGCGGCGTCCGCGCCGCCGGCGGCCAGCGGTGGCTCCGGTCGTCCGGACGCCCGCGATCCGCGGCGTGGCCGCGCGCGGCGGCCCGGCTACGCGGACGGCTGAATCGCAATCGCAGCGGCGTCGCGGGTCTGTCGCCACGCGTTGAACTGGACGAACAGCTTGGCGAACGTCTGCTGCGTTTTCGGATCGAGATTTTCGTTGAACGACGGGTCGTGAATCATCACGTAGCGGCCGAAGTAGGAGAGTTGCTTGAGAATGAGCACGAACGCTTGCGGCAGGTGCAGGTCGTGCTTGGCGCCGAGCGCGCGCAGTTTCGGAAAGAACGCTTCGAGCATCTGCGGGTTGTCGACCGTCAGCGCCCGCAGCGGCAGGAACGTGTCCGTCACGTCGGCGACGTAGTCGTCCCAGTCGAGGTCCCGCTTGCGGATCGCGCCCATGTCGTAGATTGCGCGCGCGAGCAGGCGGCCGTCCCCCGACACCATCGCGGCGAGCCAGTCGGCGAGGGCGGCGCGCTGCGCGTCCGTGAACCGGCCGACGATGCCGAAGTCGATGTACCCGAGGCGGCCGTCGTCGAGCACGAGGATGTTTCCGGCGTGGATGTCGCCGTGGAAGAAGCCACCGAGCAGCACACAGGTCCAGAACACCTCGCTGGTGGCGCGCAGCGTGTCGCGGACGTCGGCGACGCGCCGGCGGACGCCCAGCGCGTCGTCGATCCGGCAGCCGAACAGCCGCTCGAGGACGAGGACGCGCTGGGTCGAGAGCGCATGGTGGACGCGCGGCGCCCGGGCGATCGCGAGCAGGCCCTCGCGGTCGAGGAGCGCGGTGAAGTCGTCGATGTTGCGCGCTTCGAGGCGAAAGTCCATCTCTTCGCGGATCGTCTTGCGGAAGTCGGCGACGATGCCCGTGAGGTTGGCGTGGCGCAGCAACCGGCTGGCGCGCTCGGCCACGCGCGCGCACAGGCCGAGCAGCGCGATGTCGGCCTCGACGCGGCGGCGGATGCCAGGTCGTTGCACTTTCAACACGACGGGGGTGCCGTCGGATAGCTCGCCGGCGTGGACCTGCGCGATCGACGCCGACGCGAGCGGGCGGTCCTCGATCGTGCGGAACGACGCGAGCGCGTCGGGACCGAGTTCCGCCGCGAGGATGCGCCGGATGCGTGCGGCCGGAATCGGCCGCACCTCGTCGAGGCACTTCGCGAACTCGTCGGTAGTCCGCTTGGAGAACGCAGTCGGGCTCGACGCGATCATCTGGCCGAACTTGAGGTAGGCCGGGCCGAGATCCTCGAACGCCAGCCGCAGGCAGCGCGCGGCGGTGGCGTCGCGGCAGCCGAGCCGCAGCGCGCGGGCGGCCAGGGGGGCGAACCGGCGCGCGGCGACGGCCGCGAGCACGAGCGCACGGCGCGGCACGGGCAGCGCGAGGACGAGGGCCAGCGCGGCCGCCGCGATCCACATCCCGGTCACGCGGTCATCATCGCACGGGCCGCGCCGCGGGCCGCCGAACGCGGGTTGCGCGCGCGCCCCGAACCGCGCGGTCCGGATCCGGTGCGGCCGCGCGGGAACGCGCGCGCCGGCGCGCCGCGGTCGCGGCAGGCCGGCGTCAGTACCGGCGGAAGTCGCGCCCCATGACCGTCTGGCGGCCGTCGGCGGCGGCGCGCCGGATCGCCTCGTTGCACGCGTCGCGCACGATCGTCGACAGCGCCTCCAGGCAGGTGTCCGACGTCCGCATGCCGGATTTGGCGCGGATGTACGCCTTCAGCTTGGACGCCACGATCAGGATGTCGTGGGGGACGTCGCCGTCGGCGGGCGCGGCGCGGCGATCCGCCGCGACCACCTTGCGCGCGGCGCGTGCGCCGTCGCCGCCGGCCTCCGCCGCGCGCTGGCGCTCCCACTCGTCGCGCGCCGGCGCGACCTTCTCCTCGGCCCACGCCTCGCGGTGCCGCACCAGCGGCAGGTGCGCCTCCCAACACGGCAGCGAGCAGAAGTACAGGGCGGTGCGCGACCGGTTACAGGTGGACACGCTACACGCGTAGTACTTCGCGCCAAACGGGATGTCGGTCTTGCAACTGCTACAGCGACGCCACGTCTCGGTGCTCATCGCCCGAAGCATACGCCGGGTCGCCGCCGTCAGCATCCGGCGCGCGCGCGTCGGTCCACCGCTCGATGCGCAACACGCGCGCGAGCGTGATGACGACCGGGGCGACGACGACCGACAGTAGCGCGCCCATCTTCGCGGCGCCCTGCAGGTGCGGGTCGGTGAACGCGACGCCCGCGACGAACAGGGCGACCGTGAGCCCGAGCCCGGCCGTCATGCCGGCGAGAACCAGAGTGCGCAGATCGATCCCGGTCGGCAGCGGGAAGCCGAGCCGGTGGGCGAGGATGGCGAACGAGAACACGCCGCAGGTCTTGCCGACGGCGAGCGCGATCGCGACCGCGGCGGTCGCGTTGCCGACCGACGACAGCTCGACGCCGGCGTTGGCGAGCCCGAACGCGAACAGGCCGAGGTCGACCGGCAGCTTGAACGTGTGGGTGAACCGGTTGAGCGGATCGGGCATGGCGTCTTCGGCGTCCTCGAACAGGCCGAGGTCGATGCCGGACGTCGGCAACATCGGCACGATCGGCACCAGCGCGAGCGCCGGGTGGACGCCGGTGAGGTGCAGGCCCCACCAGCTCACCACCCCCGGCCCGAGCACGTACGGCCAGAAGCTGGCGACCTTGCGGCGGCGCAGCGCGTAGGCGGCGCCCATGGCGGCGGCGACGATCAGCAGGTAGATCGGCTGCACCGGGTGGTGCGGGTCGGGGTAGAACACGGCGATGATCGCGAGCCCGATGCCGTCGTCGGCCACCGCGAGCAGCAGCAGATAGCTCACCGCCGGATGGCGCGCGCCGAACGCGACTCGCGCGACGAGCCATGCGATGGCGATGTCCGTCGCCGTCGGAATCCCCCAGCCGTTGCGGAGGGAATGATCGCCGGTGATCGCCATCCACGCGAAGAAGACGGCGATCGGTCCGAGGACGCCGCCGACGGTGCCGAGCAGCGGGTTGACCGCGCGGCGCGGCGGGTTGAGCGCGCCGCCGGGCAGGCACGATTCGGTGATCTCGCCGGCGGCGATGCCGAAGAACAGCGCCATGAAGATGTCGTTGACCAGAAAGTGCAGCGACACGCCGCCCGCGATCGGCTCGTGGATCAGCGCGTGGTAGCCGTGCGGGTCGACGTTGGCCCACACCAGCGCGGCGACCACGCCGGCGATCAGCGGCAGGGACAGCTCCTGGATGACTTTCAGCGTGCGACCGCCCACGGTTGTCGTAGGCTCATAACACACGGCCCGGATGATTGTGACTCGGCAGGATCTCGAAACGTCCCTGGCGCGCGTTCGCGCCGAGGTGAGCGATCCGCGCGCCGGGATCTACGGCCCGGGCTCGCAGGCGTGGGCGATCAACCGGCACGCGGCGCTGTTCGTGGCGGGCGGCCGGGCGGCGCTGCTGCAGCTCGCGCATCCGTTCGTCGCGGCGGCGGTGGCCGAGCATTCGGCGACGCGGGCCGACCCGCTCGGGCGGTTCGTGCGCACGTTCGGCGCGGTGTACGCGATGGTGTTCGGCGACTGGGACGGCGCCGAGCGGGCGGCGCGCCGGGTGTTCGCCATCCACTGCCGGATTCGCGGCCGGCTGCCCGAGGCGGCGGGGCGGTGGCCGCGCGGGACCGCCTATGCGGCCAACGACGTCGGCGCGCTGTTGTGGGTGCACGCGACGCTGATCGACTCGGCGGTGTGCGCGTACGAGCTGGCCGTCGGTCGGCTGCCGGCCGAGGCGCGCGACCGCTATTGGCGCCAGTCGCGGCGGTTCGCGTACCTGTTCGGCATCCCGCCGGACGCGCTGCCGGCCGACTGGCCGGCGTTCGAGCGCTACATGGCCGAGATGGTGGCGTCCGACGCCCTCGCCGTGACGCGGGCCGCGGCGGACATCGCGCGGTTGTTGTTTTTGCCGCGGCGCCGGGCGATGGTGCCCGCCATGCGATGGATCGAGATCGTGACCGCGGGGCTGCTGCCGGCGCGGTTCCGCGCGCCGTTCGGCCTGCGGTTCGGCCCGGCCGAGCGCGCGGTGTTCGCGGCCACGGGGCCGGCGTTGCGCGCGGCGCATCGGCTCGCGCCGCCGTCGGTACGTTATGTGCCGGCTTATCGAAGCGCGCGGCGCCGGCTCGCCGGCCGGCCGCCGGCGGTCGCAGCCGAAAGGTGGGCGCGCCGGTTGCTCGCGTTCGGCCTCGCCGGCGCGCGGGAGGCGCGGTGACCGTGGCGCTCACCGGCAAGCAGCGGCGGTTTCTGCGCGCGCGCGGCCACGGGCTCGCGGCGGTGGTGCTCGTCGGCAAGGAGGGCCTCACCGGCGCCCTGGTCGCGGCGGTCGACCGCGCGCTGCTCGACCACGAGCTGGTCAAGGTCCGGATCGGGACCAACGCGATGGTGGACCGCCACGATGCGGCGGCGGAGCTGGCCGAGCGGACCGGAGCCGAGGTGGCACAGGTGCTCGGCAACACGGTGCTGCTGTACCGGCCGCACCCGGAAGAGCCCGTGCTGCGGCTGCCGTAGGGCGCGGCGCGCCGCATCGTCGCGCGGCGGCCGCGCCGCGCGGGCGGCCCGGCGGCCGCCGCCGGTCGCGCCGCGGTGCGATGTCGACTACGATCCCGCCGGCGGGCCGGCGCCCGCTGGACCCCGTGGAGGTGTGACGACGTGAGCTGTCGAATCCCCAACCGATCGGCGCGCCGCGGCGCGCGCGTCGCGCCGCTGGTTGCCGCCGCGACCGCGGTAGCGTGTGCGGGCTCCGCCGGCGATCGCGAGGCGGCGGCCGCGCCGCCCGCGGCCGCTGCCCGGCGCGCGCCCGCGGCCGCTGCCCCGGCTGGCTCCGCGCCGGCCGCCGCGGCGGCCTCGGCGCCGGCGC
>RFGE01000138.1 GCA_003696105.1 Deltaproteobacteria bacterium
GCCGACGGCGTGAAGGCGTGGACCTTCTACTACACGGCCTTCCTCAAGACCGCGCCCAAGACGGACGAGCTGTCGATGGACTTCCACACGGCCGACAAGAAGAAGGCGTACGTCGCCAACAAGCGCCTCCAGGTCGACCGCAACCTGACGGTCGTCACCGGACGCGTGACCATCACGGAGGACGACGGCCCGGCCGCCGGGCGCACGTACCATGTGATCCTGCGCGCGCGCCGCGGCAACCGAGACATCGACCTGGCGCGCACCACGCTGACGCTCAAGTGATGCGCGCCGGCACGCGGCGGTCCTTGCGCGCCGGCGGCCCGTGCGGCCGCCGCGAGCACGCCGCCGTCGCGGGCAGCGCCTTCCGCCACGAGCCGCTCGGCCTTTCCCGAAGCGCGGATGCGCGGTAAAGAATCGGTTCCGGTCGTGATTCTCTGGCCTGCACGGATGTGCCGGAGAAGGCGACGGCGAGGTCGTCCCGTGTCCGAAGCGATGTCCATCCCGAGTTGTCCACCGCCGCCCGGTTGCATCGGCGCGGCCCTGCGCCCGCGCGGGTGACCACCGTGCGCCGACTACGCCGCCGCCTGCCGCTTTACTGGGAGCGCTTTTGCTGGGCGCTGCTCGGACTTGCCGCGGGCGGTGCGCTGCTGCTGTGGCTCGCGCCCGATTTCGCCGGCACCTTCTTGTTCACGCTGTACTCGATGCCGGCCAACTCGCTGCTGCCGGTCCCGCACGAGCCGGGCTTGTTGTTCGCGGCCAAGTACTACCACCCCGCGTGGATCGCGCTGGCGGGATGCGTCGGCACCGCCGTCGCGGCCGCGATCGACTACCCGGTCGTCCGGCGCGCGTTCGAACACCCGAACATCCGCCGCGCGCGCAACACGCGCATCTACCGGCTGTCGGTGCGCTGGCTGATGAAGTTCCCGTTTTTCACGATCTTCGTGTTCGCGCTGACGCCGCTTCCGATCTACGTCGTCCGGGTGCTGGCACCGGCCAGCGGCTACCCGCTGTGGCGCTACATCTTCGCGACCGTACTGGGCCGGTTCCCGCGCTACTACGCGATCGCCTGGATCGGCCACCTGGTGCAGATCCCCGCGTGGATTCTGGTCGCCCTGTTCGCCGCGATGGTCGCGCTGCTGATCGCCGGCAGCCGCGTCACCGACGAAATTGGCATCGACGGACTCGAGGTGCTCGACGCATCGGACAGCGCCTTGCCGGCCGTGTCGGACGAACTCGCGGCACTCGCCGACGCCGGCGCGCCGGCCGGCGTCGACCGCGCGGTTGCCACTGTTCGCGCGGACGAACGCCGCTCCTCGTAGCCCGCGCGGGCGTCAGCCCGCCCGGTCGATCGCAGCGCGCACCGCGTCGACCACCGCCGCGGCGTGGATGCCGAGGCGCTCGAGCAACACCGGCCCCGGCGCCGAGGCGCCGAAGCGGTCGAGCCCGACCGCGATCCCGACGTCGCCGATCCACCGCTCCCATCCGAGCGTCACACCCGCTTCGACCGCCACGCGCGCACGCACCGCCTTGGGCAGCACGCGCTCGCGGTAGTCGGCGGGCTGCTCGGCAAACGCCTCCCAGCACGGCATCGCGACGACCCGCGCGCGCACGCCGCCGGCGGCCAGCTGGCGGTGAGCGGCGAGGGCGACGTGCACCTCGGAACCGGTCGCGAGGATCAGGGCCTGCGGGTCGTCGGCATCGACCAACACATACGCGCCGCGCACCAATTCCGCGGCGGGCGGGTACACCGACCGGTCGAGTGTCGGCACCTTCTGGCGGGTCAATACCAGCGCGGTCGGGCCATCGGTCCGCCGCACCGCGTAGCGCCACGCCTCCGCGGCCTCGTTCGCGTCCGCCGGGCGCACCACGTGCAGGTTGGGCATCGCGCGCAGCGACATCAAATGCTCGACCGGCTGGTGCGTCGGCCCGTCCTCGCCCAGGGCGATCGAGTCGTGCGTCCACACGTAGATCACCGGCTGGCGGTTGAGCGCGGCGATGCGGACCGCCGGGCGCATGTAGTCGCTGAACACGAAGAACGTCGACGCAAACGGCCGGACGCCGCCGTGGTAGTCCATGCCGTTGCAGATCGCCCCCATCGCGTGCTCGCGCACGCCGAAGTGGATGTTGCGTCCCGCGCCGGTGCGGCCGTCGAACGACCCGCCGCCGGCGATCGCGGTCATCGTCGAGCACGACAGGTCGGCGTCGCCGCCCAATAGCTCCGGCAGTGCCGCGGCGATCGCGTTTTCCGCCTTGCCCGCCGCAACGCGGGTCGCGACCGCCTCGCCGGCGGGCCAGCTCGGCAGCTCGGCATCCCACCCCGCCGGCAGTTCGCGCGCCCACCGGCGGCGCCATTCGGCGGCGAGGTCCGGATGGTCTGCCTCCCACGCATCCAGCCGTCGCTGCCAGTCCGCCTGAGCCGCGCCGCCCCGGTCGATCGCCGTGCGAAAGTGCGCGACCGCTGCGGCCGGCACGGCAAACGGGGTGAGGTCGTCGATGCCGAGCGCGCGCTTGGTCAGCTCCACCTCCTCGGCCCCGAGCGGCGCGCCGTGCGCCTTCGACGTGCCCTGCTTGTTCGGCGAACCGAATCCGATGGTGGTCTTGACGACGATCAGCGACGGCCGATCGCCGCAGTCGCGCGCGGTCTGGATCGCCCGATCGATCGCGTCGATGTCCGTGTCTCCGTCGGCCACGTGAATGACCTGCCAGCCGTAGGCCTCGAACCGGCGGCCGACGTCCTCGGTGAACGTCTCGTCGGTCGGGCCGTCGAGACACACGCCGTTGGCATCGTACAGGTAGACGAGCTTGCCGAGGCCCAGGTGCCCCGCGAGCGACGCGGCCTCGGCGGCGACGCCCTCCATCAGATCGCCGTCGGACACGAGCGCGTAGGTCATGTGGTCGACGACCGTGTGCCCCGGCCGGTTGAACCGATGTGCGAGCGCGCGTTCGGCGATCGCAATGCCGACCGCGTTGGCCGCGCCCTGGCCGAGCGGACCGGTCGTCGTCTCGACGCCGGGCGTGACGTGGACCTCCGGGTGCCCCGGCGTCTTCGAGCCCCACTGGCGGAACTGGCGCAGGTCGTCGAGCGACACGTCGTAGCCGGTGAGGTGCAACAGCGCGTACAGCAGCATGCTGCCGTGCCCCGCGGACAGCACGAACCGGTCCCGGTCGGGCCACGCCGGGTCGCGCGGATTGTGGCGCAGGTGCCGCGTCCACAACACGTAGGCCATCGGCGCGGCGCCGAGGGGCAACCCCGGGTGCCCCGAATTGGCCTGCTGAATCGCGTCGATCGCGAGCGACCGGATCGCGTTGATGCTCAGGTGGTCCAGTGCTTTGTCCGGCATGGTCGGCCCCTCGTATACCCGATCGGAGGGGGCCGCGTCTTCCCGTTATGCCGGCGGCGCCGGGTGAAGCGGCGGAGATGCCGCCGGGCGCCGCGCGTCGCCGCGCCGCATCGCCGCGAGCACCGCCAGCCAGAACACCAGGCCCGGCACGGCGAGAGCGCCCCACCACAACGCCGCCTCGAATACGGTCACGCCGAGCGCGTCCTGGACCGCGCCGACCGCAATGCCGCTGAGCGCCAGCACCAGTGTGCCGACGCCGAACTCGATGGAGAACACGCGCCCGTGGAAGGTGGGATCGGCCTCGAGCTGCAGCAGGGTGCCCGACAGCACCCAGTTGCCGCCCGATCCCACGGCCGCCACGAAGAACCCGGCGGCCGCGACGGCCATGGACCCGGCAGTCCCCGCGATCGCCATGCCGGCCGCGATCAGCGCGAAGCCGACCGCAATGAGCCGGCGCAGCGCGGGCGGGCGATCGCGCGACCACGCGCGCAGGCCGAGCGAGCCGACCGCCGCGCCGGCGCCGCGCGCCGCGTACAGAAGGCCCATCCACAGGGCGCCGCGGCGCTCGAACGCGACCGTGCCGTACAGCGGAATCAACGCGACGACCGCGCCGTTGGCCACCGAGCCGAACGGCTTGACGCACGCCGTCGCCAGCACGTCGGGCGCGCGCCGCAGGTAGCGGACCGCGTCGGAAAACCGTGCGCTGCCGCCCAGCGCGGCCGCCGGCGGGCGGAGCCGCGGCAGCCCGGCGAACAGCGCGGCCGACATCAGGTAGGTCGCGCCGTCGATCGCGAACGACGCCGCGACGCCGACGGTGGCGACCGCCGCTCCGCCGAGCGCGGCTCCGATCGCGAGCATCACCGACCACGTGGCCCCCATCAGCGCGTTCGCCGCGCCGATGTGGTCCCGCGGCACGACCATCGGCAGCGCCGCCTTCTTCGCCGGAAAGGCGATCGCGGTAAACACGACCATCGCAAACGTCAGCCCGTACAGCGCCGCGAGGGAGCCCGCGGCGTGGGCGGCGATCAGGCCGGCGGCGCAGCCAGCCCGCGCAAAGTCCGCGGCCAGCAGCAGACGCCGCCGGTCGAAGCGATCGACGATTGGCCCGGCAACCGGGATCATCAAGAAGTTCGGCAGCGTCTTGGCCGCAACGACCGCACCGACGGCCAGCTTGCTGCTGGTGAGCGCCTGTACCGACGTGTAGATCGCGATCAGGTTGAACCAATCGCCGAGAAAGCTCGCCACGTCGCCGAGCCATAGCCGGCGAAACGCGGGATTCGCGCGCACGAGCGCGCGGTAGCTCGGCGACGTCATCGCCGCCGCTTTCTGCCGGGACTCGACCGCATCGGCGCGCGCATGTCAAAACGCCTGCTGCGACGCGAACACCACGCGGCTGCCGGCCAGCCCGGGCGTCGGACCGTTGAGCGGCACCGCCCAGTCCAGGCGGAACACGAATGGCTGTAGTTGCGGGATCAACGTGCGCAGACCGATGCCGACGTCGTGGTACAGGTCCATCGAGCGAAACCCCGTGCTCACACCGCCGACGTCGTAGAACGCGACGAGCCCGGCCCGCCAGAACCACACCCGCACCGGCGCGGTCCTCGCCTCGATGTTGGCGCGGGCGAACCGGTGGTTTTGCGCGCCCAGCGGCGTCTGGAAGAAGTTGATTGGAAACCCGCGCAGGCCGTTGTCGCCGCCGAGCGCGAAGATGCGGTTGGCCTGTTCGTTGAACCGCGTACCGGCCGACGCCGCGCCGACGAACCGCACCGGCCCCACCGGCGGCGGCACCGCGCGAACCGACGCAGACGCGCTGTTGTCGATGAAGCCGCCGACCTCGGCGCCGCCGGCCGGGTCTCGCTGCTGGATGCGCGTGCTCGCCGAGGCACCGACGCGGACGAAGCCGTCCCCGCGCCAGTCGACCGTCCAGC
Source organism: Deltaproteobacteria bacterium (assembly GCA_003696105.1). Taxonomy (NCBI): domain Bacteria; kingdom Pseudomonadati; phylum Myxococcota; class Myxococcia; species Deltaproteobacteria bacterium. The sequence goes on from RFGE01000138.1 coordinate 5,270, forward strand.
CGAGCCCCGCGGCCAGTCCGACGTAGTTCGTATCCGAGCCGAGCGCCTCGAGCGCCACTTCCACCGCCGCCGATGCGCTCGGGCCGAGCGTGGCGTCCTCGGCCAGGTCGAACGAGTCGACGTTGCGGTAGCGAACGAACCGCGGCGTGAACAGCCGGTAGCTGGCCGTGAGCGCTGACGACAGCTCGGACCGCGGCAGCGCCTCGGACTCGAAGCACGCGACCAGCGCCGGGTCGTACGCGTCGCGGTCGCGCAGGTGCGACCGGTCTCGCCGAAGTTGGTAGCCCCAGCTGAGCCGGTGGATCACCCGCCCGGGATACGATCGCGTCGCCGTCGCCGACACGTCGACCAGGGTGCGGTCGAAGACCTGCCGCAGTGGCGCATCGGCAAATGGCCGCGCGCAGTCGGGCGGCTCGACCACGTCGACCGGCAGCGGGAACGGCGCCACCTCGGTGCCGAAGAACCGGCGCGTGACGCTGTCGAAGTGCGACACCGACAGTCCCGCCCCCCACCTGCGCCGGAGCGACCACAGCGGATACACGATGTCCGTGCGACTGGACGTTCCCTCGAAGTCGCCGGTGAGCCCGAGGTCGGCCCCGGTCGCCAGCGCCGGCTGTGCGTCGCGGCGAAAGATCGCCCGCGCGAGCGTGACGAGTTGAAGCCGCGTCCCCAGGACGTTCTTGTCGACGTACTGCGGCCCGATCGCCCAGCCGCTCTTGTCCATGTCGAACACGAACGATACGTGCTTGCGCAACCCGAGCAGGTTGTTTTCCGACGCGGTCAAGAACAGCGCGGTCACGACACCGTCCTGCACCTCGATGTTCGAGTTCATCCGCAGCGACCAGATGTCGCGGGTGACGACCAACACGTCGACCGTGCCCGGCTCGGGCGACCGGACCGGCACGATGGCGGCCAGTGCGGTAAACAGGCCGTCGTTGAGACGCCGGCGGTTGTCCTCGACCACCTCCTCGTCCCACGGCTCGCCGGGCTCGATGAACACCTCGCGCGCGACGATGGACGTGCGCGTGGTGACGTGCAGCGCGTTGAACACGCGCAAGAATCCGGCGTCCTTGCCGAATACGGGCAGGTTGACCACGTGGATGCGGCGGACCCGCTTGCCGGCCGGCCGTTCGTCGACCTCGACGCCGAGCCGCGCCAACGCCTCCTCGACCGCCTCGCGCTCGTAACTTCCCAGCGCGTCGAGCCGTCCCGCGCGCGCCGGCGTCGCGGCGACCACGGCCACCGCGAGTGCGGCCGCCGCCGCGCGACGCGCTCGGCGCGCGGCCGCGCCGCCGCCGGTGGCCGGCTCCCGCGCCCCGCTGCCCCGGCGCGCTGCCGCGTGCCGCGTCATTTGGGCGGCATGCGCAGCGCGCCGTCGAGTCGGATCGTCTCGCCGTTGAGATACGGGTTGGTGACGATCGCCTCGACCAGCCGCGCGAACTCGTCCGGGTCGCCGAGCCGCTTGGGGAACACGACGTCTTTCGTGAGCGCCTCGCGCGCGGCCGGCGGCAACAGCCCGAGCATCGGCGTGTCGAACACGCCCGGCGCGATCGCGACCACGCGGACGCCGACGGGCGCGAGGTCGCGCGCGGCCGGCAGCGTCATGCCGACGACGCCCGCCTTCGACGCGGCGTAGGCGACCTGGCCGACCTGGCCGTCGAACGCCGCGGCGGACGCCGTCTGCACGACGACGCCGCGCTCGCCCGTCGCCGCCGGCTCGGTCGCGGCCATCGCCGCCGCGGCCAGCCGCAGCACATTGAACGTGCCGACCAGGTTGATGCCCACGACCTGGCGAAACAGCTCGAGATCGTGGGGGTTGCCGTCGCGGTCGAGCGTGCGCCTGGCCCACCCGACGCCGGCGCAGCTCACCGCGATCCGCAGCGGCCCCAGCGCCCGGGCGCGGTCGATCGCCGCGCGCACCTGCGCCTCGTCGGTCACGTCGGCCTGCGCGAACTCGACCCCGTCGCCGAGTTCCCCCGCGAGCGCCTCGCCCCGGTCCGCGTCTCGATCGCAGATGACCGCCCGCGCGCCGCCGGCCACCAGTCGGCGGACCGTCGCCGCGCCGAGCCCGGATGCGCCGCCCGTGACGAACGCCACAGCGCCCTGCAGATCCATGGTCGCGTTGTATCACGGCGTCACGCGCGACGTCCGCCGCGGCTCCGCACGGGCGTCCATCCCGGTAGGATGCGGCCATGACCGCACTCGACGTCGCCGCCGTCCGCCGATTGTTTCCCGCGTTGGCCCGCACGCAAGACGGCCGCCCGGTCGTGTTCGCCGATGGTCCGGCCGGCAGCCAGGTTCCACAGCCGGTGATCGACGCGGTCGCCGGCGCGCTGCGCGACGGCGTATCCAACACGCATGGCGCGTTCGCCGCATCGCGCGCGCTCGACCGCCGGCTGGAGGACGCGCGCGCCGCGGTCGCGGACCTGCTGGGCGCCCCCGACCCCGCGTGCTGCGTGTTCGGCCCGAACATGACCACGCTCACGTTCGCGCTGTCGCGGGCGCTCATGGACCGGTGGGAGGAGGGCGACGAGATCGTCGTCACGCGCATGGACCACGACGCCAACGTGTGGCCGTGGGTGTTGGCGGCGCGCGACGCCGGCGCGCGCGTGCGACACGTCGGCTTCCGCGCGCCGGAGTGCACCCTCGACCTCGACGAGCTGCGCGCGGTGCTCGGCGAGCGCACCCGCCTCGTCGCGGTCGCCGCTGCGTCCAACGCGGTCGGCACGATCCACCCGGTCGCCGACGTCTGCGCGCTCGCGCACGACGCCGGCGCGGAGGTGTTCGTCGACGCCGTCCACTACGCGCCCCACCGGTTGATCGACGTGCAGGCGTGGGACTGCGACTACCTCGCGTGTTCGGCGTACAAGTTCTTCGCGCCGCACGTCGGCATCTTGTGGGGCAAGCGCGAGTCGCTGCGGTCGCTACCCGCCTACCAGGTGCGGCCGGCCGGAGACGAGCTGCCCGGGCGGTGGGAGACCGGCACGCAGAACCACGAGGGCATCGCCGGCGTCGCGGCCGCCATCGACTACCTCGCGTCCCTCGGCGACGGCCCCGATCGGCGCGCGCGGCTGCGCAGTGCGTTCGCCGCCATCGCCGCCCACGAGTCGGTGCTGGCCGCACGCCTGCACGACGGGCTCGCCGCGATCGCCGGCGTCACGGTCTACGGACCGCGGCAAGACCGGGCGCCGACGTTCGGGTTCACGTGCCGCGACCGCGACGCGGCAAGCGTCGCCGAACACCTCGCGTCGCGCGCGATCTATGCGTGGCACGGCAACTTCTACGCGGTCGAGCTCACCCGCGCGCTCGGCCTGGAGCCCGGCGGGCTCGTCCGCGTCGGCCTGCTTCACTACAACACGGCCGACGAGGTCGACCGGATCGTCGCGGCGGTGCGCGAACTGGCCGCCTGACCGCCGCGTCTACCCCGCGAGCGCGCGCGGCGCCGGCGAGATCGACGCGCGCAGCCTCGCCGTGCTGAGCGTGTGCTCGGGCGGGTCGCCGTCCGCCGGCGTCCACACGGGTGGGCCCATCGCCGGCGAGATCAGCGCGAGCGCGTGACTCGCCTGCTCGTGCAGACACATGCGCAGTTCGCCGGGCTCGATCTCGCCGTGCCGCACGAGCCACTCGCCGACGCGGTCCCCGGCGACGGCCGCTTGCTGGTATGCGACGTGAACGACGGACCGCGGCACGCCTGCGCGCAGCGCGATCAAGTCGGTGAGCCGCCACGGCAACCGCGTCGAGGTCGCCCAGCCGATCCTCCGCCCCACCACGCACACCGCAACCGACAACCGCGCGGTCCGCCCAAACAGCAGCAGCCCGTACGCATCGTCGGGCATGGCGTCGACTCGCTCCAACAGGCTTGACGCATTCATACGCACTCTCCACACGCGCTCGAAGCAAACCGCGGGCCCACCGTGCAGCGCGGGGCATCGCGCACTTGCGCGGGACGCGGCACGACATTTCGCGGGTCGCCGGCGGCGGACACACGGCCGGTCGTGGCGGCCGCGCACGCGGCGCCATCGGCAGCCGCCCGTTGCGTCGTGCCACCGCGCGGTGGCACGGTGGGAGATCCACCGGGCTCACCGTGGCCACGTTTCACTACATCGCCGAAACCTACCTCATTCCGGTCCAACTCGTTCTCGCCCTGTTCGGCATGGGCGCGACGCTCCGGGTCAGCGATTTCGCGGCGATCGCGCGCGACCCGCGCGGCCTCGCGGTCGGGCTCGGGCTCCAGTGGATCGCCGTGCCGGCCGCGACGGCCGCGTTCGTCGCGGCGCTCGACCTGCCCCCCGGATGGGCGGTCGGCCTGTTTCTCGTCGCGGCCGTGCCGGGCGGCGCGTTTTCCAACCTGCTCACCTTCCTCGCGCGCGGCAACGTCGCGCTGTCCATCTCGGTGACGGTCGTGACGACCGCGGCATGCGTCGGCACGATCCCGCTGCTGCTGAGCGTGCTCGCCCGCGGCCACCTGCCGGCGGGCTTCGCGCTGCCCGCCGGCCGCATCGTCGTCGAGATCGCGGCGTATTTGATCGGGCCGCTGCTCGCCGGCATGGCCGCGCGCCGGTTGTGGCCGGCCGGCGCGCTGCGCGCATCGCGCTGGGCGATCCGCGGCTCGCTCGTCGGCCTCGCGCTCGTCACCGCCAGCGCGCTGCAAAGCGGCCGCATCCGCGTCGCCGAGTACGGCTGGGGCCCGCCGTTGACGCTCATCGCGTACGGCCTGCTGCTCGCCAACCTCACGCCCCCGTTGGTCCGCGCGCTCGGCCGCTACGACGACGACAACGTCGCGCTCACCATCGAGGTCGCGGTGCGCAACATCGGCATCGCGCTGCTGCTCGTGCACCATTTCTTCCCCGGCCAGCGCGAGCAGGGCCACGTGTTGTACGCGTGCCTGTTCTACGCCGGAATGGGCGGGTTTCTCGCGTTGCCGCCCCTCGTCCGCCACCGCCGCGGCCGCGCTCCGTCGCCGGTGCTCGGGCCGCGGCCCCGACCGGAGCGCGCCGCGCGGTAATCCACTCGGCGAAAACCGCTGTCCGGAGCCCGCGGCGACGGTATACTCGGGAGGGGACGGTTGGTGCCGGTCGACATCGACATCCGCCACGTCGGCGACAAGTCCTACGTCGAGATCCGCGGCGTCGTCGACGAGAACGCGAACTTCGACGCCCTCGCGACGCTCCGGGAGAGAGCCGAGGTGAACCTCCGCGGCGTGCGGCGCATCAACTCGTACGGCGCGCGGGCGTGGATGGATGCGCTCCGCCGCGTCGCCGAGTCGACGCGTCTCGAGTTCGTCGAGTGCTCGTCACCGGTCATCGACCAGATCAACATGCTCGAGGGGTTCCTGGCGCACGCGCCGGTGCGCTCGTTCGTGGCGCCGCTGGTGTGCGAGCACTGCGACGTTCAGATCGACCACGTGTTCGACACGCGCGAGGTGCGCAACCACCACCAGAGCCTGCCGCCGGTCGAGTGCGACCGCTGCCACCGGCCGATGGTGCTCGACGACCTCGAAGACCAGTATTTGCTGTTTCTCCGCGAGCCGACGAAGCTGCGCTGACGTGCGCCGGGTCGCGCCGGCGACGCGCCCGCAATCCGTCGCGTCGCCGGTGCGACCGGTCGCGTGCGACGCGCACATGCGCGGTCGCGCTCACGCCATCAGCTCGTCGATCAACACGTCGTCGTCGTTGAGCGAGCGGAACAGCTTCTTTTTGAGCCGACCTTTTTGGTTGATGAGCGCGCTCGCGAGCTTGTCGATCGCGATCACTGACAGCACGGTCTGGATGAACCCCTCGATCAGTTCGTCCGTTCCGATGCCGAGCAGGTTGAAGTCCCGGCGGTCCATCAACATGAGCCGATCCGTGTCGGATCGCCACCCGCCGTCGTCGGCGCGCACCGACAGGTTGGTGCCCAGCACGTCCCACGACGAGCCGGACGCCAGCTTGTCCACCAGCGGCACGCGCGCCCGCCTGGCGTACACGGCCAGCGGGCGAAACCCGTCGGCGGTCGAACACACCATCATCCGCACGTCGGCCACGTAGATCTCGCCGCGCTTGTTGGGCATGGTGCCGACTTGATACAGGCGCCCGCGCCGGCTGATCGAACTCCACTGGTGATTGCCCACCAGGCTCTGGACGATGTACCGCTCGTAGCCGATGTCGCGCGCCATGAACGCGGAGAGTTCCGCTTCGCTCGTGATCGTGAACACCCCCTGTCCCGCATTGGCATATGGGACCTTCACGACCGCATGGCCACCAAACCGTTGTATCCACAACGGAATCTCGTCACGGCTGACGTCGCGAATGGTCTCGGGCGTGCAGATTTCCAGCCCGCACGGCACCAACTCGGCGTTGTACAGATCGTACGCCTTGGCCGCGACCAGCTTGTTCCGCCCACCGGCGAGACACGCGATGACCGGATTGAACACGGCCGTCTTCGTGTAGACGGGGATCCTCGTCCACGGCCGCTGTGTCACGTAGCGGAGCGCCGCGCGGATCGGGTGCCACGTGCCGCCGGCGTCGCGCACCCGGAGCAGCCCGTCGTCGAACACGGCCGCCGGCTCCTCCGCGTCGTGCGGCATCGGCGCCAGCCACACCGGCTCGTCGACGAAATCGGCGAGTGCCGCGGCGTAACCGGACGCCTCCATGATGTTCTTGTCGTAGACCACCGCGAGTCCGCCGGTGGACACGGCTGCGCGCTTGACGACGAACGGGAGAAGCGAGCGCTCGACCAGCGTCCGATAGCCGCCCTGTTCCTGGTCCTCGGCGAGGATCGGCATCGACTTGTTGCCAGAGGGACACGAGTTGGTCTCGATGACGAGCATCTGGCGATTGCCGCCCTCGGTCGTCACGTGAAACAGGTCCGCCCCCGCCCAGCGAAAAAACCGCGGCCGGTAGCGCAACACCGAAGTGAGGTACTCGGGGACGACGCGCGGGTTGAGGTGGCAGTAGCGGTTGACCAGCCGCTCCTGGCTCATGCGCATGAAAAAGCTCACGAGCGGGTGGACCTGCGCGTTGAGCGCGCGCGGATAGAAGTGACGAGGCGGCTCGAACGAACCCGGCTCGACCTGAACGGCGAACGGCGCGCGGAGTTGCTGGACGGTGATGTTGTCGTGCATGTCGCCGCCTCGACTATGTCACGGCGCCCGCTTTCCGAGGCGACGGCGGGCGTCCAACCGCGCGATCAATCGACGATCGGGGCCGGCGACACGACCGCCGCGCCGTCGATCGCCGGCGCCGCCGGTCCATACAGCACGATCACGCCCGCGCCGCCGCCGCCGCCGCCGCCGCCGCGCTCGGCGACCGGGGCGTCCTCGCCGTCGGGGTTCGCCAGGGCGCCTCCGGTTCCCCCGCGGCCGCCCTTGCCCTCGCCGTCGCCGCCGTCCGCGCGCCGCGCGCCGGCACCGCCGTCCTCGCCGGGCTCGGCGCGGTTGCCGTCGCACCCGCCCCCGCCGCCGCCGCCGTTGGCGGCCACCACGGCCAGCGGTCCGATCGTGACCGTCCCTCCCTCGAGCCCGATCATCCCGCCGCTGCCGCCGCCGCCGCCGCCGGCGCGGTGTCCCGTGCCCGGCCCGCCGCCGGCGCCACCGGCGAGCACCCGGCCGGTCACTCGCAACGCGTCGCGCGCCGCCAGGTGGACGGCGCCCCCGCCCGGTCCCCCGCGCCCGTACGTGTCGAAGCCGTCGTTGTTGGCCGCGCCGTCGGCTCCCGCGCAGCCGCCGCGCAGCATCTCCGGCGGCGCCGCGACCGCCACGCCGCCCGCGCCGCCCGGGATGCCGTCGGGAAATCCGCCGCCGCAGTCGCGCGTGTCGCCGCCCTCGCCGCCGCGACCGCCGTCGCCACCGAACGCGCCGCCTCCGCCGCCCGAACCGCCGTGCTGGGCGCAGGTTGCGCCGGGGTCCGGCGGCGACGCGGGACACGCGCTCGAGTTCGCGCCGGCGCCGCGCACGTACCCGCTGCCGTCGAAGCCGCTGCTGGCGTCGATCGTCCCGACCACGTCGATGTCGCCGAAGGACGCGATCAACAGCGGCGCCGAGCCGACCGCACGCAACCGGGCGGCCGCGCCGACCATCAGGCCGCGCACCCACACCGCGCGCACGCCACCGAGATCCGACGACGCCGGCACCGACGCGCCGCCGCCCGGTGCGGTCAACACACCCGTATCCGTGTCGTACACGTACGTGCCCGGCAAGGTCAGCATCAACGGACCGTCCGGCTCCGGCGTCGCCGGCGAGCACGGGTCGAAGTGCACGGGCATGTAGCCCCACGCGCACCCCGCGGCGGCGTCCGGCGCGCCCGGCGCCGCGTCGGCCGGCGGCTCGCCGCCGTCGCCCGCGATCCCCGCCGCCGACGGATCGAAGTGGCATGCGAACGCCGCGAGAGACGCGGCCCACAGGGGCATTCGGCCGGACGACACGACGATCTAGTGTCGCACGAGCCGCCGCCGGTCGCGGAAAAAATGGCGCGCGGGCCGGTGCGCGACAGCGCGCCCGCCGCGCCGCGTTGCGGTAGCCTCGGGCCATGCGCGCCGTGTGTGTGCTGGTCCTCACATTCCTGTGCGGCTGCTCGCTGTTCATGCGCGACAAGCGGCTGGTCGCCGACCCGCCGCCCGGCGAGCCTCCGCGCTGCGACACGAACGCGGTCGTCCCGGTCGTCGACCTCATCGTGGGAGCCACGGGCGCGGCGGTCGGCGTCGGCGCGGCGTTTGGCGACGGCGGCTCCGAGCGCGCGACGATGGCCGTCGCCGGAGTCGCCGGCATCGGCTTCTTGATCGCGGGATGGTACGGGTACCGGTGGCACGCCGAGTGCGAGCGCGCCCGCCGGCGCTACGAGCAACAGGCCGCGCCGTGATCGCCGCGCCGCCCCGCCCCGGTGCCGACGGCCGCGCGCCAGCGCCGGCGCCAGGACACCGACCGCCGCGGGCCGCCGCGGCCCGCCCGCGACCATGCCGACCCTGACGCAACTCGAGTACCTCGTCGCCGTCGACCGCACGCGCCACTTCGGCCGCGCGGCCCGTGCCTGCCACGTGTCCCAGCCGACGCTGTCGGCGCAGGTCCACAAGCTCGAGGAGGAACTCGGCGTCGTCGTGTTCGACCGCAAGCACAAGCCGGTCGTGCCGACCCCGGCCGGAGTCGCGGTACTCGAGCGCGCGCGCGAGGTGCTGCGCGCGCACGAACGGCTCGTCCACGTCGCCGACGAGCTGGCCGGCGATCTCGCCGGCCCGCTGTCGCTCGCGGTGATCCCGACGCTGGCGCCCTACCTGCTGCCGCGCTTTCTGGCGGCGTTCGCGCGCGCCCATCCGCGCATCGAACTCACCGTCGAGGAGCGCCGCACCGAGGACATCATCGCAGCGCTGCGCGCCGATCAGATCGACGCGGGGCTGCTGGCGACGCCGCTCGGCGAGCGCGGCCTGCGCGAACGGCCACTGTTCTACGAGCCGTTTTACGTCTACGCGGCCGCGGGCCATCCGTTGCTGTCGCGCGACGTCGTGCGGGACAGCCAGCTCGATCCCGCCGACCTGTGGCTGTTGGAAGACGGCCACTGCTTGCGCACGCAGGTCGTCCACCTGTGCGGCGCGGCCGACGGTCGCTGCGGTCGACTCGACAACGTGCGGTTCGAAGCCGGCACGCTGGAGTCGCTGCGACAGCTCGTCCGCGCGGGCGGTGGCTACACGCTCGTGCCCCACTTGCTGGTCGTGCAACTGTCCGCGCGCGAGCGCGCGCGCCACGTCCGCCCGATCGCGCGACCGGTGCCCACGCGCGAGGTCAGCCTCGTGTTCCGCCGCGACCTGTACAAGCGCGACGCACTGCGCGCACTGTACGACGCGGTGCGGGCGAACGTGCCGGACGACTTGCCTGCGCGACCGCGCGCGGCCCACCGGGTGGTCGACGCGGTGTGAGCCGCGGCGGCCGCGCGTCCGTCCGTCAGCCTCCGAGCACCTTGTCGATCGTCGCCTTCCAGTCGTCGATGCTGTTTCTCGCGGTGAGCGTGCCGACGACCTCGTGTTTGCGGGGATCGACCAGCAGGCAGAACCCCGTGCGCGGCGCGTTTTTCTCGAACAGGTCGAGCACCCCGTACGCCGCCGCCGCCTTCTTCGCCGCTTCGGTGGTCTCGTCGGTCGTGAAGTCGAACGTCACGAACGCCACGCCCTTGTCGACGTACAACTTCTTGGCCTCCTCGACGATGGGACCCATCGCCCGGCAGCCGCCTCAATCGTCGTGGTGAAACTTGAGCGCCAGCAGCTTGACGTCGGTCTGGGTGTCCGCGGCGGCCTGGGCGGGCGCGGCGTGCGGGGCGGCGGCCGCGGCCGCCTGCGCGGGCGCCGTGTGCCCGGCGGCGGCCGGCGCGGGTTGCGCCGCGGGTGCCGGCGCCGCCGCGCGGCTCCCCGGGGCCGTCTTGCCGGCATCGTCCTTGGAACAGCCGGGAGCCAGGCACAGCGCCAGCGCCGCGGCGACAGAAGCGGTCAGCTCGTGCATCGTCATGGCACCCAGCCTACCGCTCGGCGCGCGCTCGCGACACCCGAATGCAAGTTTGGATGAGTTGACGCAGCGCAATTCCTGGCTGGCCCCGGCGCGCTACGCCGCGGGGGTGACTCGCCGCGGGACCCTCGCCTCGACCGTCTACGGCCCCGTCGACTCGCGCCGGCTCGGCCGGTCGCTCGGCGTCGACCTGTGCCCGCCGGAGGTCAAGGCGTGTCCGCTGGACTGCCTCTATTGCCAGTGCGGGCGCACGGCCGTGCGCATCCGCTCGGCCGCGGACGCCCCGCGATTGGCGTGGCCGGACCCGGCCGCGATCGAGCGCGACGTCGCCGAGGCGCTGCGCGCCGCCGCCGCCGCCGGCCGGCCGGTGGACGACATCTCGCTGTGCGGCAACGGCGAACCGACGCTGCACCCGGCGTTTTGCGACATCGCCGACCGCGTCGCCCGCGTGCGCGACGCCCTGGCGCCCACCGCGTCGCTCACCGTGTTCACCAGCGCGCTGTCGGAAGCCGTCCTGTCGGGCGCCGCGCTGCCGGGCCTGCTGCGCTGCGACCGCCGGCTGATGAAGCTCGACGCGGGGACCGACGTGCGGCTGCACCGGCTCGCGCGTCCGGCCAACGGCGCGGGCGTCGCCGACGCCATCGCCGCGATCGCCGCCGTGCCCGGCGCGGAGATCCAGGCGCTCATCGTGTCGGGCCGCGCGGGCAACGACGCCCCCGCGGAACTCGACGCGTGGGCCGACGCGGTCGCGCAAGCCCGCCCGGTTCGCGCGCACGTCGGCACCCTCGCCCGCGCGCCCGCCGAGCCCCGCGCGGTCCAGCCGGCGCCCCGCGCGACGCTAGAGGCCGCCGCCGCCCGCGCCCGCGCGCGCGGCGTCCCGTGCTCCGTCGTCGACTGACGCCCGCGGCCGCAGCTTGGCGCTGAAGTGGCGAAGCGCGTGCGGCTGGTCGACGATCTCGAGCGGCCGCAGCCGCTCCCGCGCCTCGTACAGTTCGATCACCGCGTCGGCCACGTAGGCGAGCTGACTGGTGGTGTACACGCGACGGGGGATCGCCAGCCGCACGAGGTCCTGCGCGACCGGCGCCTCGACACCGTCCGGACCGGGCCGACCGTTCATCAGCTGGCCGACCTCGACGCAGCGAACCCCCGCGTGCAGATACAACTCACAGACGAGCGACTGCCCGGGGTAGTCGAGCGGATCCAGGTGCGGCGCGAACGCGCGCGCATCGACGTAGATGGCGTGCCCTCCGGGCGGGCGCACCGTCGGCACGCCGGCGGCGTGCAGCCGGTCGCCGAGCGCGCGCACGCGACCGATCCGGTCGGCCAGATACGCCGGGTCGAGCACCTCCTGCAGCCCGGTGGCCATCGCCTCGAGATCGCGGCCGGCGAGGCCGCCGTAGGTCGGAAACCCCTCGCCGAGTACCATCGACCGCTTGACCCGCTCGGCGAGGTCGGCGCTGCGCAGTGCGACGAATCCGCCGATGTTGACGAGCCCGTCCTTCTTCGCGCTCATCAGGCAGCCGTCGGCCAGCGAAAACAGGTCGCGCGCGATGTTGCGCGGCGACCGGTCGCCCTGGCCCGGCTCGCGCTCGCGTATGAACCACGCGTTTTCCGCGAACCGCGCGGCGTCGATGAACAACAGCGCGCCGTGGCGGTCGCACAGCGCGCGCACGGCCCGCAGGTTCGCGAGCGACACCGGCTGGCCGCCGCACGAGTTGTTGGTGCAGGTCATCACGACCAGCGGGACGCGGTCGCCGGATGCGAGCACGCGCTCGAGCGCGGCGACGTCGGCGTTGCCCTTGAACGGCGCCTCGAGCGCGCGGTCGGCGGCCTCGGCACACGGCAGGTCGACGGCCCGTGCGCCGAAGTACTCGATGTTCGCGCGCGTCGTGTCGAAGTGGGTGTTGCCGGGCACCACGTCGCCGCGGGTGACGAGCGCTTCGAACAGCAGGCGCTCGGCCGCGCGTCCCTGATGGGTCGGGATGACGTGCGGCAAGCCGGTGAGATCGCGGACGACCCGCTCGAACCGCTGGAAGCTCTGGGAGCCGGCGTACGCCTCGTCGCCGTCGAACAGGCTGCCCCACTGGTGGGCGCTCATGGCGGTGACCCCGCTGTCGGTGAGCAGGTCGATCGTGACGAGGTCCGCCGGAATGCGGAACACGTTCCAGTCGGCCGCCTCGAGCGCGCGCCGTCGCGCGCCGGCATCGGGGAACGGGATCGGCTCGACGACCTTGATGCGATAGGGCTCGATTCGGCGGGGCACGGCCGAGCGGTAGCACGCGGGGGCCAGCGCCGACTTGACCGGGATCAGGC
>RFGE01000139.1 GCA_003696105.1 Deltaproteobacteria bacterium
CGCGCCGCCCGCGCCGCCGTCGCCGCTGGTCACGGCGCTCGCGTCGATGCGCGCTCCCGGGGAGTCGAACAGGAACACGCCGAACGAGACGCCGCCGGGCCCGCCGCCGCCGCCGGGCTCGCCGCCACAACCGCCGCCGCCGCCGCCGCCGCCGCCGTTGCCGGAGCCGCCGTTGACGAACAGACCGCCCTGGCCGCCGCCGCCACCGCCGCCGCCGCCGCCGTTGCCCGGGGTGCCGGCACCGCCCGCGCCGCCCGCGGCACCGACCCAGAAGCCGCTGTCGGCGGAACCGCCCGCGCCGCCCGCGCCGTCCGCGCCCGGCGTGCCGGCGGTGCCGTTTTGTCCCGGCGCCCCGTCGTTGCCGTCCGAGCCGCCGCTGCCGCCGGCTCCTCCCGGCGTGCCGATCTGCCCTGTCCCGCCCGGGAAGCCGTCGTTGTCGCCCTCGGAGCCGCCGCGCCCCCCCGTGCCGCCGGTGCGGCCGCACGCCGACGCGCCGCCTGCCCCGCCGGCGCCCCAACTGCCGCCGTCGCACGACCCGTTGCCGCCGGTTCCGCCCGCGCCGCCCGCCGCGCCCGCGGCCCCCGCCGCGCCCGCGGCCCCCGGGCCCCCCGCTCCGGCCGCGATCGTGCAACCGCGCACGACCAGCCCCGGGCAGCGCGCGCAGTGCAGTCCGTAGACCGAGACGCCCACGTCGGCCGGACCGGCGCCGCCCGCGACGACCGTCACGTCGGCGAGCACGGTCGGCGCGACGAGGTCGGCCCCTTGCACGGCGACGATGCGCCCGTCGGCCGCGGTCCCCCATTCGATGCGCACCTCGTTGTCGGCCGCGCGCGCCCACCCGCCGGCGCGCGAGAACCCGCCGTAGACCGACACGCCGTCGACGAGCGGGACCGATTCGGCGTAGGTGCCGGCGGACACGTAGACGTGGTCGCGCGCGGAGTCCGCCGCCGCGATGGCGATGCCGGCGGCGATGGTCGCCACCGGATCGTCCGGCCCTCCCGTCGCGGCGTCATCGCCGTCCGGGGCGACGAACACCGCGCGCGCGAAGTCGCCGTCGATGCCGTCGCAGTTGGCGTCGAGGAAAAACGGGTCCGGCTCGTCCGTGCCGGTCGGGTCGCAGCCGAACTCGCACCCGTTGACGAGATCGCCGTCCGCGTCCGTGAAGCCATCGAGGCAGCGCACGAATCGGCACTGCGACTGCTCGCACGCGGCGACCGCATTCGGATAGACGCACGGAAAGTTGCATGCACCACAGTGCTCGACCGTGGACGTGATATCCGTCTCGCACACCGTGGCCGGGTCGCCGTCACAGTTGGCACGTCCCGCGGGGCACTGGCCGGTGAACGCGTCAGCGCCGGAGCCGGCGTCGCGCGCGCCGCCGCCCGGGTCGCCCTGCGCGCACGCGACCGCAGCCGCCAGCGCCACCACGCCCCATGCCCGGCGTACGTTCGGCTGTACAACCACCGGTGTCGACTGTAGCACCGCGCGGCCCGCAACACGGCGGCGCGGCGCACCGCCGCGGCCGCAGGACCGGGGCCGGGTCGCCTTACGCACCGGCGCGCGGCGCCCGGCGCGCGTCCACCCGGCGCATCCACACGTGCATCAGCGCGAAAAACGCGGCACACAGCACGTAGCCGACCGCCCACCGCGTCCCGGTGCCCCATCCGATGTGGTAGATGCCGCCCGACGGGCCGGCCTCGCCGGCGTGGGCGAAGCCGAAGAACGCGAGCGCGGCGCCGACGAGCGCCCACGCCGCGCTCGCGGCGGGCCGGCGGTCCAGCAGGTGGGCCGACACCGCGGACCACACCACGCACGCGAGCATGAACCCCTGCGACAGCGCGACCAGCCCCGGCAGGTCGAGCCCCGCCGCGCGAAATGCGTCCGGGCGCGCGAGGACGGCGGCGGCCAGCCCGGGATCGCCCGCGGCGATGCCCGCCGCCGCAAGGGTTTGCGTCGCGACCAACAGCCCCCACGCCGCGATCGCCGGAAACAGGCCGACCGCGACCGCCGGCGCGTGGTGCCGCGGCGTCGCCTGGAACGCCTGCGCGGTGATGACGATGCCGATCCACAATACGATCGCCATCCCCGCCTCGATCGGCACCAGCGCCGCAATCCAGGCGGTGAGGCCGAACAGCGCGACGACCAAGAACGCCGCCGCGTTGAGGACCGAGTAGCCGCTGCGCGCGCCGAGCGCCTTCCATCCCGGATGGCCGATGTAGATCGTGGTCGGGAAACACGAGCCGAACGCGGCGGCGACGATCGAACCGACGCCGTTGACCGCCAGCGACGGCCGCGTCGGGTAGGCGTCGCCGGCCGCCTCGGCCGACTCGATGTTCTGCAGCGACCCGAGCACGTTGAACAGCCCCATCGGCAGCATCACCGGCACGAAGAACTGGCGGGTGAGCGGGTGCGCCAGGCCGGCCGCGAGATCGCCGACCACCGGCGCCGGCGCGTACAGACCCACCGCGCCGGCACCGGCGGACACCGCGGCGGCGCTCACCGGGCTCGGCTCGCCGGCGGCGGCCAACAGCCACGCGGCCCCGGCCCCTGCGGCGACCGCCCACGCGCCGCCGGGCACCCGCCCCGGCATCGGCGCGCCGGAAAAATACGTCGTGAGCACGATGCCGAGCGGCAACAGCGCGATCAGCGGGCTCGCGAACGTGCGGATCGCGAAGTCGATCGCGATGAAGCTGATCGCGATGCCGGCCAACGTCGATAGCAGCGCCGCCCGCGGCGTGTGGCGGCGCACCCAGTCTGCCACCAGCGACCCGCCGAGTTCGATCGCGCCCGACACGAAACACGCGGCGAGGCCGACCTGCCACGCGATCCGCGCCGTGGCGTCGGGCGGCGCGCCGCCGCGTTCGGCCGCGAGCTTGACCGGCAGCATGACGAGGAACACGTACGCGAACAGCGACACGGTGTTGATCCCGTACGGGAGCGCGGTCACGTCGGTCCGCCCTTCGACCGCCGACAGCCGCTGTGCCTGCCACGCGTAAAACAGATTGCCGACGGCGATCGACAAGACGGCGCCCGGGATCACGGTGCCGATCACCAGGTCGCGCGGAAACCCGAGCGCGCCGGTGCACAGCGCCAGGATTAACAGGAGTTGGATCAGGTTGTCGACGAACAGGCCGAAGAAACCGTCGACGTCGCCGGGCACCAGCCACGGCTGGGCGGTCACACGGCGCGACATTCCAGCTCCCACGCGCTGGCCAGCGCGCAGATGAGCACCTGGCCGGCCTCGGCCAACGTGTGGCCGAACGCGACGATGCCGTCCTCGTGGCCGCCCATCGCGAACACGCGCCGCTCGGCCAGCGCCGACGTCCGGTACAGGCGCTGCACCTCCTCGGCCATCTGCGGCGTGCCGTACGCGACCGCCGGATCGGTCGTGGGCAACCGCAGGTCCCGCGCGCGCCGCCAGATCGCGGGCGAGTGCGCGTGCAACACGAACCGGATGTGCGGCGACAGGTCGTAGATCGACCCGTGCGTCATCGACTCCGACGACGGCAGGATGGCGCCGGCGCTCACCACGCGATTGCGCCGGTAGTCGTAGCGCTCGACCACGCAGAAGTCGTCCAGGGTCAGCCGCGACTTGCCGCCGGTCTGGGTGCCGGTGACGAGGAACGCGCGCGCGCCCCGCGGCGCCGACGGTGGCCCGACGCGCGCGCTCACGTTGCCGTACCCGGCGCCGCCATACCGGGCGGGATCCTGGCCGACGAGCTGCGTCTTGGCCATCACCTCCCGCCACGCGACCAGCTTGCACGCCACGTCGCCGTAGCGCGCGCGCGACAGCGGCTCGACCCGGTGGTCCGCCTCGAACTTGATGACGCCCTCGTCGTACACCGCGGCGCATCGTAAACACACCCCGCCCCCTCCGGCCAGACGGCCGGCGCGCATCGGCGCGCCGGCGAGGTCGCGAAAACCGCCGCGCGATCCGGCGCACGCGCGCACCGCACGAGGACGTACGCCGCCGATCGCGCGCAGGTCGCGGCCGCGGCCCGCGGATGCGCGCGACGGCGCGGCCGGCGCCGCGCCGCGCCGTCACAGCGGCTCGGCGAGGCCGACCCGCACGTCGAACTCGATGTCGCCGAGCCGGCTGCGCACGACCAGGCCGGCCGGCCGCGCGCCGCCGCCGTAGCGGCCGACGAAGCGCGCGCCGCGCCGCTCGAGCGCGAGGCCGCGCGCGATCACGCGGCCGCGGCGGGACGCCGCGTCGACCCGGTACTGCGCGCCGCGCCGCAGCGCGACCCGCACGCGGCCGCTGTACGACGCGATGTCGACCGTGCCGCCGGGCGGGGCCACCCCGTCGAAGTCGATGTCGCCGGTGGTGGTCCGCAGCGTGACGGTGCGCGCCTGCACGCGCTGCGCGACGATCGCGCCGTCGTGCATGCGCGCGCCGACCCGATCGCCGCGCACGACGTCGAGTTCGACCGCGCCGCTGATGCCCTCGGCGTCCACGTCGCCGAAGATGTCGCGCAGCCGCTGGCGCCCGGCGGCGCCGCGCGTCTCGATCGGCCCGGCGCAGTTGCGGATCGCGATGTCGCCCTCGTTGGTGGTCACCGTGGCGCCCGCGTCGAGATCGGCGAGGGTGACCGCACCGTTCCAGGTGGTCGCGGCGACCCGCGCGGACCGCGGCACCGATACGACCAGGTCGATGCGCACCGACCCGGCCGGCAGCGGCCGCGCCTCGGGACCGGCGACCAGGGAGGTGCGGATCCACACCGGCCCCGACGGATCGGGCACGAGCGACACCTTCAGCCGGTCGAGCGCCGCCGTGTCGCCGGCGCGCTTGACCGCCCGGATGCGCACCGTGGGCGCGTCGTGGCCGCGCACCTCGACGTCGCCGAGGCGGTTGTCGACGTCGACGCGGGTGACGGTGACCCCGTCGGCCGGGGCGACCTCGACCTCGTCGCGCTCGACGACCGGTGCCGGGCCGCCCGCGACGGCGGGCGCCGCGGCCGCCAGCACGGCGAGCCCGGCGAGGCAGGCCGCGCGGCTCACGGCGGCCCTCCGGCGAGCGCGTGCTCGGACAAGAACTCGATCTCGTCGCGGTAGGCCGCGAACAGCGCGTCGTGCCCGCGCGGATCGGCGCCGGCGACGACGGCGCGGCGCGCGGCGCGCAGGCGCCGCTCGTGGTCGGCCAGGGCGCGGTCGAACGCGGCGGAGCGGTCGGCATCCCATTCGCGGCGCACCTCCGCGGCGATGGCGCGCAACTCGTCCGCGGCCCGCCGGTACCGGGCCTCCGCGCGCACCAGCTCGTCGCGGAACTGGTCCTCGACCGTGACGGCCGCCGGCGCGGGCGCCGCGGCGACGACCCGCGGCGCGTCAGCGAGCGGCGCGGGTCGCCCGCGCCACGCGACGGCAGCGGCGACCGCGACGGCGACCGCGACGACGGCGGCGGCGGCCGTCACCGGTCGCCGCCACGCCTGCCACCACAGCCACACCCGCGACCGGCGCGCGTCCGCGATCTCTTCGGCGGCCACCTGCGCCGCGATGCGGTCCCACAACTCCGGCGGCGGGTCGACCGCCGCGTCCAGCGACGCGACCGCGTCGCGCACGGCGGCCTCGCGCGCGAGCAACTCGTTGCACACGGAACAAACGCGCGCGTGGCCGCGCACCGCGGACGCGCGGCGCGCGTCGAGCTCGCCGTCGACGTAGCGGGTCGCGAGCCGCTGGACGTCGCGGCACCTCATCGATTGCGCCCTCCCCGCTGGCGCGCCACGTCCGGGCCGAGCAGCTCGCGCATCTTGGCGCGCGCCTTGTGCAGCTGCGACTTCGACGTGCCGACGCGACAGCCGAGGATCTCGGCGCACTCCTCGTGCGACAGCCCCTCGACGTCGTGCAACACGAGCACGGCCCGGTAGCCGGCCGGCAGTTGCTGCAGGCAGCGCTCGACCCGCGCGCGCAGGTACGGGTCGGACGCCGGGGCCGCCGGAGCCGCCACCGCGGCGAGCGCGTCGTCCGGCTCGTGCGGCCGCGGCCGCCGGGTCACGTGCGACAGCGCCGCGTTGACCGACAACCGGTAGATCCACGTGCTGAGCGCCGAGTCGCCGCGGAACTTGGCCAGCCCGCGGTAGATGCGCACGAACACCTCCTGGGCGACCTCCTCGGCGTCGCCGGGGCCGGCGATGCGCGTCACGAGGCCGAAGACCCGGCGCTTGTAGCGGTGATAGAGCAGTTCGAGGGCCCGCGGGTCGCCCCGCCGGCAGGCGGCGATCAGGTCGACGTCCGGGTCGGTGCCGTCGCGCGCGCGCGTGCGCGGCGCGGCGGCGGCCGCGGGCGGCTTGTCGGCGGAAGCTACGGAGGTCACGCGGGGTTCGTCCATCGGCCGTCCATCGGCCGTCGCGCGGTTGGACGGCCCGTCCGCGCGAAGCGTTGCCCGCGCGCGGCCCAGTTGTAGCAGAATGTGCGATGCCATGACGAGCGACACCCCGTTTCGCGTGTTGGCGCGCCCGCGCGCCCAGTCCCCGAACTTCTACCGGCAGGACCCGGTGCTGCGGCGGCTGCTGCCGACGCTGGTGAGCCAACCGGCGCACGACTGGCTCGCGCCGCAGCTCGATCGCATGGGCGCCGCGGCCGCGAGCGCGCACGTCAACCGGCTGTCGGACGTCGCCGACAAGCAGTCGCCCGTGCTGCGCCGCTACGATCCGCTCGGCAACCGGATCGACGCGATCGACTACCACCCGGCCTACCGCGAGCTCGAGGAGCTGGCCTACGGCTCGGGCATGATCGCGTGCAAGTACGACCCGGAGCTGCGCGCCCGGTTCCCGGGCGACCTGCAGGTCGCGGGGTTTGCGCTCACGTTCCTGTTCGCGCAGACCGAGTGCGGCCTGTCGTGCCCGGTGTGCATGACCGACGGCGTCGCCCGCCTGATCGAGCTGTTCGGCGACGACGCGCAAAAGCGCACGTACATTCCGCGCCTGGCGGCCCGCGACCGCGACGCGCTGGTTCGCGGGGCGATGTTCCTCACCGAGAAACAGGGCGGCTCGGACGTCGGCGCCAACGCCACGCGCGCGGTGCGCGACGGCGATCGCTTCCGCCTGTACGGCGAAAAGTGGTTCTGCTCCAACGTCGACGCCGAGGCGATCCTGATTCTGGCGCGCCCCGACGGCGCGCCCGGCGGCACCCGCGGCCTCGGCCTGTTCCTGATGCTGCGCGACCTGCCGGACGGAACTCGCAACGGCTACCGGATCGAGCGGCTCAAGGACAAGCTGGGCGTCCGGTCGATGCCGACGGGCGAGGTCGTGATCGACGGCGCGGTCGCCGAGCAGGTCGGCGCCCTCGACCGCGGCTTCAAGCAGATGGCCGAGATGCTCAACCTGTCGCGGCTGTACAACGCGTTCTGCTCGGTGTCGATCGTTCGCCGCGCCGCGTTCGAGGCCACCGATTACCTGCGCGCGCGCGATACGTTCGGCAAGCCGGCGATCGGCCACCCGCTGGTCCGCGAGAACCTCGCCGACCTGCACGCCGAAGAGATCGCCGCCAAGCACGCCGTGTTCCACCTCGCCGACCAGCTCGACCGCGCCGACACCGGCAGCGAGCGCGACGCGCACCTGGTCCGCATGCTCACCCCGATGGTCAAGTACACCACCGCCAAGCTGGCGGTGTGGGCCGCGTCCGAGGGCATCGAACTGGTCGGCGGCAACGGCTACATCGAGGACAGCGTGATGCCGCGGCTGTTGCGCGACGCGCAGGTGCTGCCAGTGTGGGAGGGCACGACGAACATCCTCGTGCTCGACACGCTGCGGGCCGCGTCCAAGGGCTGTCACACCGCGCTGTTCGACGAGACGGACGCCCGGCTCGCGCGCGCGTCGGGGCCGGAGGCCGAGCGCGTCGGCGATCTGGCGCGGTGGACGCGCGCCGAGCTCGCCGAGTTCGCCGGCCTGTCGCCGGACCAGGTGGCACCGCGCGCCAAGCGGTGGGCCGACCGCACCCTGCTCGCCTACGAGCTGGCCACGCTGCTGGCGACCGGCGACGCGGTGGACGCGGCGGCGGCCCGCCGGCTGATCCGCCGCCACATCGACCCGGACGCGCCGGTGCGCTCCGAGGATATCGACGCGCTCGTCGACGGGACGGTCGGCGAGCCCGCGTAGGCGCGGCGCGCGGTCGATGGCGGTGCGGTTCCACGACGCCGGACGGCGGTGCGGCCGCCGGGCGCGGCCGGCGCCTCCCGCGCACTTCGATCGGCGCGCCGCGGACCCGCCGTGCCCGCGCTGATCGTCGCCGCGTTCGCCGTGTCCGGCGCCACCAGCCTGGTCCTCCAGGTGGTGTGGGTGCGCCAGCTCATCGACGTGTTCGGCTCGTCGTCGCTGGCGATCTCGACGGTGCTCGCCGCGTTCATGGGCGGGCTGGCGCTCGGGTCGTGGCTCGGCGGTCGCGCGGCGGACCGGGTCGCCGGCCGCTCGCTGGACCCGCTTTGGTGGTACGCCGGCTGCGAGGCCGTCGTCGGCGCGGCGGCGTTCGCGATCCCGCTGGCGGTGGGCCACTACCGGGGCGCCAACGCGTGGCTGTGGAGCCGGCTCGGCGACGCCCCCGCGCTGCTGGCGCTCGCGCGGTTCGGCCTGTGCGGCGCCGCGCTGCTCGTGCCGACGACCGCGATGGGCGCGACCCTGCCGCTGCTGAGCCGGCGCGCGGCCGCCGCGCCGGAGGCGCTCGGCGCGCTGGGCCGCCACGTCGGCCGGCTGTACGCCGCCAACACGGCCGGCGCGGTGTGCGGCGCCGCGGCCGCGGGGTTCTGGCTCGTGCCGCTCTTCGGTGTACGAGCAACCAACGCCGGCGCCGGCGCGGCGGCGCTGCTGCTGGCGGGTGCGGTCGCCGCGGTGGCGTCGACCTGGCGGCGGCGCGCACCGGCGCTCGCCGGCGCGCCGGCGCCCGACGTGGCGACCGCGGCCGCCGCGACGCCGCCCGACGCCGCGGCCCGCCGCTGGGCCGTCGCCGCGTTCGCCCTGTCCGGCGCCGTCGCCATGTCCCTCGAGGTGCTGTGGAGCCGCGCCCTCGCGATCGTCATCGGTTCGAGCGTCTACTCGTTTTCGCTGGTGCTGGTGGTGTTCCTGGTCGGCATCGCGGCCGGTGCGGCGTGGGCGGCGCCGCGGGCGGCGCGCACCGAACGGCCGCTGCGGGCGCTCGGGTTGCTGCTCGCGGGCGTCGCCGCGGCGACGGCCGTCACCGCCGCGATCACCGACGACCTGCCGGGCCTGTACGTCGCGCTCGCCGCCGGCACCGGCCTCGACCCCGGCGCGCTGCTCGCCGTCCACCTCGTGGTCGTGGGTCTCGCGATCCTGCCGGCGGCGCTGTGCCTCGGCGGCGTGATGCCGTTCGTGATCCGCGCGGTCGCCGGGCGCCACGACGCGGTCGGGCGCGACGTCGGGCGCGCGTACGCGTTCAACACCGCCGGCGCGATCGCGGGCGCGTTCGCCGGCGGGTTCGTCGTGCTGCCCACCCTCGGGCTCGAAGGAGGGCTGCGCGCCGCGGTCGCGACCGACGCCGCGCTCGCCGCGGCGCTGCTGTGGCGCGCGGGCGGCCGGCGGCGGGCGACGTGGGCGGCGGGCGCGGTAGCGATCGCGGTCGCGGCGGTCGCGGCGCCCGGCTGGGACCGCAGCGCGCTCACGGCGGGCGTGTTCCGCGCGCACGTCGTCGAGCGCTACATCGCGGCCGGCGGCCTGTTCGAGCGCCCGGTGCTGTCGTACGCCGACGGCGTGAGCACGACCGTGAGCGTCGAGTTCGGCCGCGGGCCGATCCTGAAGAACAACGGCAAGGTCGAGGCATCCACGATCCACGACATGCCGACGCAGATCCGCCTCGGCCTGCTGCCGGTGCTGCTGCACGGCGGCGACCGCCAGGACGTGTTCGTGATCGGCTACGGGTCGGGCATCACCGTCGGCGCGATCGCGCAGTCGAACGCCGTGCGGCGGATCGACGTCGCCGAACTCGAGCCGGAGGTCTACCGCGCCGCCGACCGGTTCTTCGGCCCCTACAACCATCACCCCGAGCGCGACCCGCGCGTGCAGCGGCACGTCGGCGACGGACGCAACCTGCTGCTCGCCGGCGACGACCGCTACGACGTCATCGTGTCCGAGCCGTCCAATCCGTGGATCGCCGGCGTCGCGAGCCTGTTTTCGCGCGAGTTCTACGCGCTCGCGAGGCGCCATCTGCGCGACGGCGGCCTGTTTTGCCAGTGGGCGCAGCTGTACGAGCTGAGCCCGCGCACCGTGAAGATGATCTACCGGACCTTCGCCGACGCCTTCCCCTACGTCTACGCGTTCACCGCCGACGCGCACTCGAGCGACACGTTCTTGATCGGCTCGACGCGCCCGCTCGCGGTCGACCTCGACCGGCTGCACGCGGCGATGCGCGATCCGCGGGTGGGGCCGGAGCTTGCGCGCGGCGGCATCGTCCGCGCCGAAGACCTCGCCGCGAACCTGATCCTCGCACCGGACGAGCTGCCGCCGTTTACCGCCGGCGCCGACGTCAACTCCGACGACGCGCCGCAGCTCGAGTACCGCGCCCCGCGGGACCTGATGGCCGCGGCGCGCCGCCGACTGGCGATGTCGGAGGCGATCTTCGCCGACGGCTGGCCCTACGGTCGGCTGGCCGGCATCGCCACCGGTTTCGGCGACGGCGCGACCCGCGCCGCCCGGCTGCGGGCGCTAGCGCGATCGCTGCTCGAGCACGGCCGCCGGCGCGAAGCGCGCGCATGGATCGATCGCGCGCGGAGCGCGGGCGCCGGCGTGCGCGACCTCGCCGTGTTGGTCGACCTCACCCGCGTTCGCACGGTCGACGACCCCGAGCTGCCGCTGGCGACCGAGGACGACCCGCTGCCAGCGCCGGACCCGGCGCTGTTCGATCCGCCCGACGCGGTGGCGGCCGCCCGGCTCGCGCAGGTTTATCGGTTGCTCGCCGCCGGCCGGTGGCGCGACGCGGACCGCGCGGCGCGCGACCTGCCGCGAGCGGCGCCGACCGGGGCCGGTCGCGATGTCGAGCTGGTGCGCGCGTACGCGGCGTTCAAGGCGGTGCGCCTCGCCGCCGCGCGCGCGACGCTGCGCCCGCTGGTGCGCGACGCCGCGTACGCCGCGCGCCGCCCCGCCGCGCTGTACTACTACGGCCGCGCGCACTACGGGCTCGGCGCGTTCCGCGACGGCGTCGGCGCGCTGTCCCGGTTCGCCCGCGCCGCGCCGGGACGCGCCGAGTCGCTGCGCCGCTGACCGAGCGCCCGCAGCCGTGCCGCCCTCCGGTGTATGATGGCCGCAAGTGAGCCGTCCAACCGTCGCTGTCGTCGGCCGCTGCGCGGTCGCGTTCTACGGAGCCGGTCGCCACGTCGACGACGCGGTCGACCGCGTGCCGCTCGGCCAGGTGTCGATCCAGGTGGGTGGCGGCGGCGCGATCGCGGCGGTCACATGCGCCGCGCTCGGCTGCCACGTGCGGCTCGCCAGCAAGCTCGCCGACGACTTCCTCGGCCGCCACGCCGGCGCGGCGCTGCGCGATGCCGGCATCGACGCGTCCCTCGTCTACGGGCCCGGCCAGCTGTCGCCGTTTACGTTCACGGCCGTCGGCGGCGGACCGCGCGGGCGCACGTTCGCGGCCGGCGGCGACGTGCCGCCGCTGCGCCCCGAAGACGTGGCCGCCGACGACCTGCTCGCCGGCGCGCGCGCGCTGCTGGTCGACGCGAGCGACCCGGCGACGCACGCCCACGTCGCCGCGATCGCGCGGCAGCGCGACGTCCCGGTGATCGTCGACGCCGGCGAGCTGCGCGAGGGCGTCGGCGAGTTGATCCCGTTGGCCGACGTGCTGATCGCGTCCGAGCGGCTCGCCGCCGACATCGCCCCGCGCGGCGAACTGCAAGACGCGCTCCTCGAACTGCAACAGCTGGGCCCGCGCGCGGTCGTGATCACCCTCGGCGACGCCGGCGCCATCGGCATCGACGGCAGTCGCCTGGTTCGCCAGCCGGCACCGGAGGTCGACGTCGTCGACTGCACCGGCGCCGGGCACGTGTTCCACGGCGCGTTCGCCGCGGCGTTGGTCGGGCGGGCCCCGTTCGAGCGCTGCGTCGCGTTCGCGACGGTCGCCGCGAGCCTGTCGTGCGCCGCGCTCGGGCCGCTGGCCGGGCTTCCGTCTCGCGACGACATCGAAGCCCGACTCGACTAGGTGGCGGTTGCGTATCGGCGCGCCAGCGAGGTTCGCGATGCGAGGCGAGGTGCGGCGCACGCCCACAGCGCTCGAGGGCGCGTATACGCATACGGTACCGAAGGGCGCGAGGACGGACGCCGACGATCGCCCGCAGATCGCGACCGCAGGCCGCGGCCATGCACAACAGCCACCCAGGGACAGCCCCTGAGGCCGCGAGCGCCCAGCGCGACGGTGGTCAGCGGCCGTGGTCCGCGGCAAACGCGGGCGCGAGCGCGTCGGGCGTCCCCCAGCGCGCCTTGCGCCACGCCCGCTCGTACGCGGCGTGCAGCCCCAGCAGCCCGCGCAGCCACCGCACGACCCGCGGGTGCGCATCGAGCGCCACGGTCGCGGCCGGATCGGCCCGCAGGTCGTACAGCGCGCGCGGGCCGGCGCGCGGGACGACGAACGCGTATCCGCCGGCGACGACCGCCCTGCCCCAGCCCGGCAGGCGCGCGAACGCGGGACCGCCGCTTGCGGCCAACAGCGATCGACCTTGCGCCTCCGGGTTCAGCGGCACGCCGGCCAGGTCCAAAACGGTTGCATAGACATCTACTGCATCGACCGCCTCGTCGATGCGGCGCGGCGCAACCCGCGCCGGATACCACACGATCAGCGGCGACAGCAGCTGCACCGGCGACAGCGAGTGCCCGTGGCCGAGGCGCCCATCTTCGAACAGCTCCTCGCCGTGGTCGCCGACCACGACGATCGCCGTGCGCGACAACAGATCGAGCTCGCGCAGGTCTTCGATTGCGGCGGCGAGCGCGGCGTCCGCGTCGCGCACCGACGCGTCGTACAGGGCGACCAGCCACTCCCGGTCGCCGGCGGTCGGCCGCAGCGCACCGCGCGCGATCGCCTCGGCCACCTGCGCGGTGCGCGCCGGTTCGATGGCGCCGGTCGGCCGCTCGCCCCACGCCGCGCCGATCGAGATGTCGCTCGGGACGTACGGCAGGTGCGGCTCGACGGTCGCGACGTAGACGAACGCGCGCCGGCCGGCCGCGGACGGCAGCGACCGCTTCGCCCGGTGCCACAGCGCGCGCGCGCCGTGCGCCTGGCGGCGGCGCATCGGGTTTTCGTAGCGCGCGAAGCCGCGGGCGAACCCCGCCTCGTCGTGGACGAAGCCGTTGCCGCTCACCAGCGCCGTCGCGTAGCCGGCCGCGGCCAGGCGCGCCCCGAGCGTCGGCGCGCCCGGCGCCGGCCGGTCCCCGTCGGGATAGCGCCCCGTGAGCAGCGCGACGTGCGCGGGCGCAGGCGCCGACGACGCCGCCACGAACGCCGGCGCATAGAGTCCCTCGCGGGCGAGCCGCGCCAACGTCGGCGTCGCATCGTCGGACACGCGATCGCCGCGCAACGACGAGATCGTCCACACGACGATCACGTCCGGGCGCGGCGGCGGGTCGGGCGCGTCCGGCGCGGCCGCGGGAGCGCGCACCACCGCCGGGCGCCCCCACGCCACCGGCCCGTCTGCCAACAGGTCGATGCGCGCCAGCGCCCCGGCCGCGCGCGACAGGTCGACGGAACGCTCGGCCCAGTCGGGCTCGGCGACGCCGCGCCACACCACCTCGCCATCGACCGCGACCGCGACGCCGGCCCCGTCGCCCGCCGGCGCGACCACCAGGCGCGGCGCGTCCGCCGGCACGCGCAGCCACGCCGACAGCCGCGACGGCCCGGTCACGGACAGCGCCGGCGCCCGTCCCGCCGGCCGGTCCACCGGTCCGGCGCGAAACGCGACGGCCGGCCCCTCGGCGGCCGGCCGCTCGGCGCCCACCGCGATCGTCGCGAACGCCGCGGCCGTGCGCACGCCGGCCAGATCGGCCGCTGCCCGGAAGTAGAACCGCAGCTTGTTGTCCCCGGCGACGATCGCCGACGGGGGCACGTCGACCCCGTACCACGCCCACTCGGCCCGCGGCAGCGCCACGTCGCGCAGGCGATGTTCGTTGAAGAACACCGACACGAGCTGATCCGGGACCGCGGACCGGGCGTAGAACCACACGCGGAGGCCGCCGCCGGCCGATCGCGCGACGCCGCCGGGGTCGCCGTCGACCGGCAGTTGCAGCTCCCCGGCGAGCCCGTCCGGTGCGGCGGCCGCCACGCCGTCGACGCGCAGACCGAGGTGCCACGACGAGCGAGGCGCCTCGATGTACTTGGCCACGTCCGGGCCGCCGCAGTCGACGACGAGCGCGCCGCCGAGATGCCCGGCGATCGCCGCCCGGTTCGCAACCCAGTCCCACGCGACCTCGGCGCCGCCGGCGGGCGGGCGCCATTCCGGCGGCGGCGCCGGAAGTCCGGGGATCGGCGCGCGGCGGCCGTCGAGGTCGTCGCGACCGCGGCAGGCGATCCCCAGCGCCGCGGCCGCGACCGGGACGATCCATCGCATCGGCGAACGCATCGGGCGCCCGCGTGTTACCACGACCGCGGCGCCGGGCGGCGGGACGGATCGATTTCGCGCTATAAAACCGGCGCGTGCAGACGACATTCGACTCCGCGGCGGCGTGGACGTTCGCCGCCGTGTGTGCCGCGGCCGGGCTGGCCGCCATCGACACCGCGATCTCCGCGGGCGGCCCCGGGTCCGCCGGCGGCACGTTCGCCGTCGCGTGGGCGCTGTACCTGTGGCCGGCGCTCGCGGCCGCCGCGCTCGCGGCCGCGGTGGCCGCGGGCTGGCGCGCCACGTTCGGGGACCGGGCGGTCGCGCGCGCCTGGCGGCGGCTACAGACCGACGCGCGCCTCGATCGCGAGGTGGCCGCGTGGCTGGTGGCCGGGGCGATCGCGGCCGCGGCGCTCGCGACGGTCGCGGCCGGGCTCGCGCTGCGGCTGGTCGCCGGCGTCGAACGCGCGGGCACGGGCGCCGCGCTGCTCGGCATCGCGATCGCCGCCGCGGCGCCCGCGTGTGCCCTGGTCGCCCTGCCGGCGCAGCGGCTCGCGCGCCGCGTCACGCGCGGGCTGCCGCGCCCGCGGCGCGTCCCGCTGGCCGCCGTGGTGGCGGCGGCCGGCGTCGCCGCCACCGCGGCGGGCGGGGCGGCGATCGTGCTCGCGCGGCTGGACTGGCGGGCGCTGCCGCTCGGCCCCGCCGCCATGGTCGCCGCGTGCCCGGCGCTGTGGTGCGCGGCGCTGGCGGTGTGGCGCCGGACGCTCGGCTCCCGGCCGGCGCGGCGCGCGGCCGGCGCCGCGTGCGCGGTCGTCGCGATCGCCGTGCCGCCGCTGGCGCTGCGCGCGCCCCCGGCGCCGGACACGCTCGCGCGCCTGGTCGATCGCACGGCCGGCGCCCGGCGCGCGATCGCCGCGGTGCGCGCGCTGCGCGACGCGGACGGCGACGGGTTTTCGGCGTTCCTCGGCGGCCCCGACTGCGACGACCACGACCCGGCCGTCCACCCGGGCGCCGCCGAGATCCCCGGCAACGGCATCGACGACAACTGCGCCGGCGGCGACCGCCCCGCGGCCGCGCCCGCGGCGGCGACCGCCCCCGCGCCCGGCGCGGCCGGCGCGCGCCGCCGCGCGCTCGACTTCCGCGGCAACGTCGTGCTCATCGCGGTCGACACGCTGCGCGCCGACCGCCTCGGCATCAACGGCTACCGCCGCGACGGCCGATCGCTCACGCCGCGCCTCGACGCCCTGGCCGGCCAAGGGGTCTACTTCGCGCGCGCGTACGCCCAGGCGCCCAACACGCCGAGGTCGTTTCCATCGCTGTTCACGTCGCGGTTCCCGTCGCGTGTGGCGGTCGACAAGTCCTTCAAGAACTACTCGAACATTCTCGATGAAAACATCACGGTGTTCGAGGTCTTGCGCGATGCCGGCGTACGCACCGTCGGCATCTCCTCCCACTTTTACTTCACGCCCGAGCGCGGCATCACCCAGGGCTTCGTCGACTACGACAACGCCGGCGCGCTCGACATCGCCGGGTCGAACACCGACATCGCGTCGCCGCGGATCGTGCCGCGGGTGGAGGCCAAGCTCGCCGAGCTGGCCGGCGGCAGCCAGCCGTTCGCCCTGTTCGTCCACCTGTTCGAGCCGCACTCGCGCTACATGACCCACGACGAGTTCCCGGTGACCGAGCGCGGCATCCCCGGCCTCGTGCAGAAGTACGACTACGAGATCGCGTACACCGACCGCTGGATCGGCCGCATCCTCGACGCGATCGACCGGCACGGGCTGTCGGACACGACGGCGGTCGTCGTCGTGTCCGACCACGGCGAGGCGTTCGGCGTGCACCGGGTGGCTGGCAAGAACATGTACTTCCACGGCCAGACGCTCTACGACGAGCTGCTCCGGGTGCCGCTGATCGCGCGCGTGCCCGGCGTCGCGCCGCGCCGGGTCGACGACCCGGTGATGTTGATCGACGTCGCGCCCACGCTCGCGGAGTTGATGGGCGCGGAGGTGCCGCCGGCGTTCGCGGGCCGCAGCCTCGTGCCCTACCTCGCCGGCGAGCCCGTGGACCCGCGGCCGGCGTTCGCGGAGCTGTTGCCCGCGCCGTCGTGGAACCACGAGTGGAAGATGATGGTCACCGCCGACGGGCGGTGGAAGATCATCTACCGGATCTCCGACAACCGCTGGGAGCTGTACGACCTGGCCGACGACCCGGAGGAGCGCGTCGATCGCTTTGCCGCCGACCCGGCGCGCGCCGCCGCCCTGCGCGACCGCCTGCTCGAGTGGATCGAGGTCGACCTGCCCCGCGGCTGACGCCGGCCGCGCGGTGACGGCGCCCGTGAACCGCGCTACAGTCGCCGCCGGATGCCGTACGACCACATCCTCACCGATGACGAAAAGCGCGAGCTGCTGCGCATCGCGCGCGCGACCCTGCGCGAGTACACGCGCACCGGCTTCGTCCCGCCGGGCCGCCCGCACCGCCAGTCGTTGCTCGATCCGGCCGGCGCGTTCGTCACCCTGCACCGCGACGGCCAGTTGCGCGGGTGCATCGGCACCCTGCAGGAGACCCAGCCGCTGTACAAGGTCGTCCAGGAGATGACCGTGGCCGCGGCGTCGCGCGACGGCCGGTTCGAGCCGGTGCGCGCCGAGGAGGTCGACGACATCGACATCGAGATCTCGGTGCTCGGCGGCCGCCGTCGCGTTCGCGGCCCCGACGAGATCGAAGTCGGCCGCCACGGCCTGTGCCTGACCAAAGCATTCCACCGCGGTCTGCTGTTACCCCAGGTCGCCGTCGAGCACGGCTGGGACGCACAGACCTTCCTCGACCACGTGTGCCTCAAGGCGGGGCTGCCACCGGGGAGCTGGCGCGCCCCCGACGCGGTCGTCGAGGTGTTCACCGCTCAGGTGTTCGGCGAGCGCGACCTGCCGGCGCGCGGCTGACGCGCGCGCCGGGCGCGCCGCAGCGGGCGAGCCATTCGCCGGCAGCCACCGCGCCGCCGGCGGCCAGAGCCGGCGCGAGCGCGCGGCCGACCGCGGCCGGAGGCTGCCCCGCGAGGCGCGCCGCGACGACCGCGCCAAGCCGCGCGCCGGCCGCGTATGCCGGCGCTCCGAGCGGATCGGCGACGCGCGCCGGCGACCGCACCGAGCCGGCGGGCCGGCGCGCGCCGGCGACCCGCTCGACGACCAGCGCGACCGCCTCGTGCACCGCCCGCGGCGTGCCGCCGCGCAGGCCCCACGGCAGGGCCGGGTCGTGCGCGCGCGCGAACGCCGCGTGCCCGAGTTCGTGCGCGAGCGCGCGCCAGCCGGCGGGAGCGTGCGGCGCGCGGACCCACACGCGCACGTCGCGCGGCGGATCGACCGGCACCGTCCACGCGCGCACCGGCCCGGCGGTGCCCACGAGCGACGCGTCGATATGCACGCCGCCGAGCGACAGCCCGAGCGCCTCGACGGCCTCGGCGATGGCGTCCACGGCGGCCGCCGGGGACCGACCCGCCAGCGTTCCGGCCGCCCCGTCCCACGCCGACGCGCCGTCATCGGCCACGCGCGCACCGCCGCCGGCCGCCTGCAGCGCCGCGTCCACCTCGGCCGCGCCTGCCAGCTCGCGCGCGAGCGCGGCGAACGACGGCCAGCCGCGCCGGCGCGCCGCCCGGTCGCGCGCCGCTCGCGCCCGGGCCGCGTCGCCCGCGACCACCGCGGCCGCCACCGGAGGCTCCGCCTCGACGCGCAGCGCGCACACCAGGCGCCACAGCAGCTCCGCACGGCGGTGCCGGCGGCGAGCGGCGAGCCAGCGCTCGACCCCCGCCGAGCACTCCGCGGGCGCCGGCGGCGCCAGCGCGCGCCCCGCGACGATCGCCCGCCACTGCCCGATGCGCGCCTCGATCAGCGCCGGCACCAGCGCCGCCTCGACGCGCGCGAGGTCGGCCTCGGCCGCGAACTCGGCGGCCGCGTCCACCTACTTCTTGTCGGCGTTCATCACCGCCTTGAGGTCGGCGCTGGCGGTGAACGACAGGGTGCGCATCGCCGGGATCTTGATCGGCGCGCCGTTGCGCGGATTGCGTCCGTTGCGCTCGGCGCGCTTCTTCTTCACGAACGTGCCGAACCCGGGGTACGTGAACTTCGGCGTCTGGTTGCGCGTGACCTTCGACTTGACGAAGTAGTCGCTCAGCTCGCTAAACACGCCGTCCACGATCTCCTTGACCGCCTTCTTGGTGACACCGTTGGGCAGGCCGCGCGTTCGGTAAATGCGATCGATGAGCTCTTGCTTCGTCATTGCCGTTCGTTGGTTGCGGAACCTTCGCCTTCCCTCCGCCACTCGACGACTGCCGCTGGCATCGCCGATTGCCGTCCCCCTATGTGCCCTGGGTCGTCGAGTCGTTTCGGTGCGGCGAATGGCGTAGCGCGCTGCCGCGCGAAAGAAACCGCCCCCACCTTAGGGACGGCAAACCGACCTGTCAAGGGTGACGCGACACCGCTCCCGCCGTGCGCGCCGCTCCCGCTGCGTAACCGGGCGTCACTCCGTCGACGCGCCGGATCCGGACCGCGCCGGCGCGGCGGACCCGATGCCCAACAGTCGACGCGCCTCCGCCGGACTCGCGATCGGGCGGCCCACGTCGCGCGCCATCCGCACCGCGCGGTCGACGAGCGGCGCGGATCCCTCGGCGAGCACACCCTTGTCGAGGTAGATGTTGTCCTCGAGGCCGACGCGCACGTGGCCGCCCCGGCGCAACGCAAGCTCGGCCATCGGAAACTCCCAGCGCCCGACGCCGGCGACCCCCCAGGTCGTATCGCCGGGGAACCCATCGTCGAGTTCCGCCACCAGGAGTTCGAGCGCGCGCTCGGTCGCCGCGAGCCCGCCGGGCACGCCCAAAACAAATTGAAAGTGCAACGGTTCGGCGACCAGTCCCCGGCGCACCAACTCGCGGGCCGCGTCGAGATGCCCGAGGTCGTAGATCTCGATCTCCGGCACCAGGCCGCGGCCGGCGATCCGCTCGGCGACCGCCGCGACGTCGGGCCGGCGATTGACGAACACGTCGTCCCCGAAGTTCATCGTCGCGACGTTGAGCGTGGCCATGTCGGGCGCGAGGTCGCCGTCGAGCGTCAACGGACCGCAGCGCTCGTCGATCGACATGCCGATCGCACCGCCGGTGGACACCTGGATGATCGCGTCGGTGTGTGCGCGGATGGCGGCGATGAATTCGCCGAATCGCTCGGCCGATTGCGTCGGCGTACCGTCGGGCTCGCGCGCGTGCAGGTGGATGACCGCCGCGCCGGCGTCGACGCAGCGGCGCGCCTCCTGACCGATCTCGGCGGCCGTCAGCGGCAGGTAGGGCGTGTGGTCGCGCGTCGTCTCCGCGCCGACGATGGCGGCCGTGACGATCGCGGGCGGCGGACCGCCGAGCCGCTGCTTGGCGGCCGGCACGACGCACGTGCCCACCGCCCGCGCCACGACCACCGGCTCGGCGAGCCGATCCGCCGCCGAGTCGCTCACGTCCGCGCGCGGCGCGATCACCTTGCGCGCCTCGAACCGCATGCGCCGCGACGTGCGGCCGCGGGCGACCAGTTCGGCCGTCACCTCGAGGTAGTCGCCGGCGTACACCGGCGCGAGGAAGTCGACCTGCTCGTAGGCGCGAAACAGGCCCTCGTCGCCGTCGGTGCGGATCAGCAGCTCCGTCGCGACGTCGCCGAACAGCCCCAGCACGCGCGCGCCGTCGACGAGCCCGCCGCCGTAGTGAGCGTCGTGCGCGGACATGCGCAGGCGAATGGTCGCCTTCATCCCTGCTGCCTCCGGATGAGTTGATCGACGAGGAACGCGGCGACCTGACGCGGCCGCGTCCCGGGGCCGAACCCGGCGTCGAACCCGAGTTCGAGCGCGAGCTTGTTGTCGATGCGCGGCCCGCCGAGCACGAACAGCAAGTGGCGCATGCCGCGCTTGCGCGCCAGGTCCATCAGTTCGCGCGCGTTTTCGCGGTGCACGTCGCGCTGCGTGACCACCTGCGACACCAACACCGCGTCGGCGCCCAGCTCCTTGCAGCGCGCCAGCAGTTGCGCGTTGTCGACCTGGGCGCCGAGGTTGTGCGCTTCGATCCACGGGTAGGCCTCGAGCCCCTTGTCGCCGGCGTACCCCTTGACGTTGAGCACCGCGTCGATGCCGACGGTGTGCGCGTCCGAGCCGGTGCACGCGCCGACGACGACGATCTTGCGGCCGATCTTCCGCTTGATCAGGTCGTTGATCTGCTTGGGCGTCCACTCGGGGGCGCCCACCTCGGGCACCTCGATGTCGGAATAGTCGAGCGTGTGCTCGGACCGGCCGAACACGACGAAGAAGCTGAAGTTGTCGCCCGCCCGCTCCATCGTGGCGACCAGGACGTGGCGCAGGCCGTGCGCCTCGGCGTACAGGCGGGCCGCCTCCTTGGCGCGCGCCGACGGCGCGACCGGCAAAGTGAACGCCATCTGCAGCGCACCGTCGCCCATCCGGTCGCCGTAGGCGCGGATCGGCTGCGGCGGACGCTTCTTGGGGGCGGCGGTCATGGCACCTCCCGCAGCCGCGGCCGCTCGAGCGGCAGCGCGATGGCCGGCGCGTCGGCCTCGAGCGCGTCCAGGATCGGGTTGACGTAGTCGGGCGCGCGCTCGATGACGCCGTCGGCTCCCTTGCCGCCGTCGATCGACCGGCGAATGTCGCCGAACGCGCCGCGCGCGATCGCC